>JBFFRZ010000096.1:0-9043 GCA_041572715.1 Gammaproteobacteria bacterium | reverse complement strand
TATCCGGGTTCGGTGCCGCTGAAGGATTGCCCTGTTGTTCGTCAGCGGGTTTGAGTTTACCGAACAGGGCCCCCAGTTTACGTGCAACCAGCTTTACCCCCCGCCAGATTTTTGGCAATAACCAGATCATCAACAAAATGAATACTGCCAGTAAAACCAGGAACACTATGGGATGGTTGAGCGCAGTCCATAAGCCACCTATCACGATGATGTCCTCGGCAACTGACGCGACCCAGTTACTAAAAGGTTCTGGTGATGTGTTAATCAGTACCCGGCTTCCGGCCTTTGTTGCGTGACTGGTGGTTGTGACCGCGCCGCCGATGAGAAATGCTGCTACCTGCATGGCCGGGGATACATCACCGACAGCCATGGATGCCATCACCGCTCCAGCCGGTATGCGAATAAAGCTGTGAATTGCGTCCCATCCTGAATCCACACCGGGTGTCTTGTCGGCAAAAAATTCCACGCAGTACATGAAGCCGGCAGCCATCATAACCGCGGGATCCTGCAATATGACAAGGTCGGGTGGTAAGTCGATATATCCGTTGTTGCCCATGAAACCCAGCATGAATACAGCTGCGTACAGGTTGATACCGCTGGCCCAGGCAACGCCTAGAGACAGGGCGATGGTGGTTGTTATATCCATGATGATTCTCTACTCGGGGCGGTGATGTTGGGGGATATTGGGGTGCATCGGGCCGGAATCAAGTTTTCCTGTTCTGCGGTGGCTGGGCTGCGAGGAACCCCAGTGCCAGTGTGCGGTAGATGGGGTTGGGGCAGACCAGTTTTGAAGCACCGCTGGCGATCAGTGAAGTGGCGATGACGGCCAGTATCATCTGCTGGTTGTTCGTCATTTCCATGACGATGACGAAAGCAGTAATCGGAGATTGTACTACGCCTGAGAAGTAGGCAACCATCCCCAACATTATCATCACAGAGATCGGCGCGATGGGTAGCCAGTGTCCAAGGTCTGCTCCAAAACCGGCCCCGATTGCCAGTGATGGGGCGAATATACCACCGGGTATCCCGCTTAGATAAGAGGCCCATGTCGCGAGCATCTTGGCAAATGGAAAGAATGGGTCAAACTCGGCCTTGCTGCCATGGTCAATGATATTCCTGGCGGCATCGTACCCGGTTCCATAAATGGATGTCTGGCTGCTCATGCCAACAACGGCGACCATCAGGCCACAAATTAAAGCAAGAATGTATGGGTGTTTGCCGGCAAACCCCTTGAGTTTGTAGCTACCGGAAATCAGTCCCTGGCTGAACAGCCCGCCCAGGGCACCACCAAGAACCCCGCAGACCGGTACTGCAAACCAGGCGGCTGCGTCAGGCATGCTGACATCAAAGGTTCCAAAATAGTGATAGTGGCCCAGTAATACCGTTGACGTGATGCCCGCAATCACCACGGCCATGAGAATGATTCCACTGTTGCGTTGCTCGAAGGAACGGCTCAATTCCTCTATAGCAAATACAATACCCGCCAGCGGGGTATTGAAGGCGGCGGCTATACCGGCAGCGCCCCCGGCAAGAATGACGCCTTTCTCCATGTATCTTGGGGTATATTTTGAATAGCGGCCGAAGGCATACAGCAGCGATGCGCCGATATGCACAGTGGGGCCCTCCCTGCCTATAGAGGCGCCACAGGCAAGCCCCAAGAGGGTAAGAAAGACCTTGCCGATCGCTATGCGGATGGATAGCACCGCAGATTTCGTATTCATTTCCATTGCGGCGATGGTTTGTGGAATGCCGCTACCCTGGCTGCCGGGGAAAAATCTGTGCGTTAGCCAGGCAATAATGACCAGTCCGCCCGGTGTTAACACCAGTGGCAGCCATGAATATTTTGCCAGCATGTAGTGGAACAAGTGATCGGCTTCCTGGCTAGCCAGGGCAAATAGAGCTGCTACCAGGCCAACGATAAGCGAACCGACCCAGAACAGTAAACGCACACGCCATGCCTTGGGATGGAACATTGCACGTTTCGATCGTCGGATGTGATGTCTCACTGCACGGGGCCCCTGGAAATTTCAACAGTAATAGGTGCTGACCGGGATTCTATCTAAATACAGCAGGTTTGTACGTTACACGATGAATTCGCGTACAATTTCGCCAATCGAAATTGAGTAAATCCCTATGATAAACGCAGGAATAGTAGGTGGAACCGGATATACGGGTGTAGAGTTGTTGCGCCTGTTGAGCAACCATCAGCAGGTCAAGATCAAGGCGATCACCTCCCGTGCAGAGGCAGGCAAGCCGATCCCGGAGATGTTTCCAAATCTACGTGGCCATGTAGAAATCTCCTTCAGCGAACCGGACCTCAAAGTGTTATCCGAATGCGACGTGGTATTTTTTGCCACACCGAATGGTGTCGCCATGACCATGGCCCCGGATTTGCTCGATGCAGGTGTTCGGGTAATTGATCTGGCTGCAGACTTTCGCCTGAAGGATGTTGATGAATGGCAAAAGTGGTATGGAATGGAGCATGCATGTCCCGATCTCGTGGCAAGAGCAGTGTATGGTCTACCGGAAGTTAACCGTGATTCCATCAAGCAGGCTGAACTGGTTGCAAATCCCGGGTGTTACCCAACTGCTGCACAATTGGGTTTTTTGCCACTTATTGAGAATTACCTGGTCGAGAGCAATACTCTGATTGCTGATTGCAAATCAGGTGTGAGTGGCGCGGGTCGTGGTGCCAATGTTGGCACGTTATTTTGCGAAGCAGGGGACAGCTTCAAGGCCTACGCGGTAGCGGGGCACCGCCACCTGCCCGAGATCACCCAGGGTCTGACGGAAATGTCTGATGATATTATCAGCCTGACATTTGTGCCTCATCTCACCCCGATGATCCGTGGCATTCATGCCACCCTTTATGCAAGGGCAAAAGGAGACATTGCTGATCTACAGTCACTGTATGAGTCCAGATATGAACATGAGCCATTTGTTGATGTCATGCCTGCCGGGTCTCATCCTGATACGCGGTCAGTTCGTGCCGTTAATATGTGTCGTATCGCAGTGCACAAGTCGACACGGGATAACATGATAATCGTGCTTTCGGTAATCGATAACCTGGTCAAGGGCGCTGCAGGGCAGGCGGTTCAGAACATGAACCTGATGTTCGGTCTGCCAGAAACAGAGGGATTATCCCAGGCCGCGGTACTGCCCTGACCTATGGCATTTGTAATCAAGGAACATCGCCCCGGCAGGTGGCGATTGGCGGCCCTGATGATAGTTACATTATGGCTAGTGTCAGCCTGGCTGGCTTACAGGGTTGGCTGGAATGAGTCCAACTACGAGAGCCTGCAGGCGGATACCCGCCAGGCGGCACTGGAGAAAGAAGTGCAGCAGCAATTGGCGGCCAATGAAGCACTACGCTCCCAGGTCAGTATCCTCAAGCGAACGGCCCAGGTTGACCGAGAGGCCAAGACGGAACTCGCCAGGGACCTGAAAGAATTGCAGGACCTGCAAGCCGAGCTACGGGAAGAGATCAACTTTTATAAAAGTATTCTTACGCCGGCCAAAGGCAAGGACGGGCTGGATGTTTACAGCCTGAATGTGACTGCGCTGGATGAGCATGTCTATCACTTCAAAATTGTATTAACCCAGAGTGGAAAAAGTGATAGTGTGGTCAAGGGAGAGGTGGAAATGCACCTGAAAGGTGTTCTGAAGGGTAAGGAAAAACAACTTGCTCTTGAGGATATCAGGGTCGCAGGTACGCCAAAATTAAGCTATAAATTCAGATACTTCGAGGAATTGAGTGGGAGTTTTAGTTTACCCGAGGACTATGTTCCGCGTGAGGTCGTGGTAAGTTTGAAGCCTGACAGCGGTAAACAAAGCAATATCCCGCTTAAAACCTTTGATTGGCTAAAAGTGAGGCTACATAGAGATGATTTCGATGGGCGGTAAAAACAAATCCGGGTCAAACAAGGTTCATACGCTGGTTGGCGGAGACACTGAAGTCCGTGGGGACATCAGTTTTGACGGTGGGCTGTTTATTGACGGCACGGTAGTGGGCAATGTTGAGGCAAAGCCCGGCACGGCATCTGTGCTGAATGTGAGCGACAAAGGGACTATTGAAGGTCAGGTTAAAGTGCCCCATATTATCCTGAACGGTACGGTCATCGGCGATGTTTACGCTTCAGAACGAATTGAGCTCGCCGCCAAGGCCAGGGTGACCGGAAATGTGTATTACAACCTGATAGAAATGGCTATCGGTGCGGAGATTAACGGGCAACTGGTGCATGAGACGGAAGCGAAAAATCCCGTGTTGCCGATGCCAAAGTCTTCGGCCAGTTTATCAGCAGCCAGGGTAACTGCCGATAGCGCTTCTTAGACTGAGAGTATTTGATGAAAGAGATTAATATTCAGATTGAAACCGCAAATGAGTCTGTCGTCTTGACCGATGAGGCTGCGGCTCAGGTGAAAAAACTTGCTGAACAGGAAAACAATCCCGGGCTAATGCTGCGGGTTTATATCACTGGTGGTGGTTGTTCCGGATTTCAGTATGGTTTCGAGTTCGATGACAAGGTCAACGACGATGATGTTTGCATAGAAAATGCCGGGGCCACAATGGTTATCGATATGATGAGCATGCAGTACATGAATGGTGCAAAGGTAGGCTTTCAGGAAGATCTTACGGGGTCTCAGTTCGTTGTACATAATCCATTGGCTACCACAACCTGTGGCTGCGGGGCCTCGTTTTCAGTCTAGGCAGGTTTTAGTCTGCAATAAAAAAGGGCGCCTCGGCGCCCTTTTTTATTAGCGGTTGTGATTGCCTGGATGTATTGTCCCAAGCACTACATCATGCGCTGCTCCTGTGACTGCAGGCACATTACTGGGGAGATTGTTCAGCGTGCGCCACGCAAACCATGCAAACATGGAAGCCTCAATCCATTCAGGGTCAATACCATACCCGGAGCTGCTAATCAGTTCGCGCTCACCCAGGTAATGCTGGATTCGCTCAACCAGTAACGGGTTATATGCGCCTCCGCCACACATGACGATTCTACTGGTTTCGGGTGCCTGCCGGTTGATTTCATTGCAAATGGTCAAGGCAGAATATTCGCAAAGTGTATATTGAACATCCTCGGGAACGATCTGTGTGCCGGTCAGATGTTTATCAAGCCAAGAAAGATTAAATAGCTCCGGCCCGGTGCTTTTGGGTTGTTTTTGTGCCAGCCATGGTTCTGTTAATAGTTTGTCGAGCAGATGCTGATCAAGTTTGCCGGATCTTGCCCAACTTGCATCTTCGTCGTAACGAAGCTGCTTGTGGAATGAGATCCATTGGTCCATGAGGGTGTTGGCAGGCCCTGTATCATAACCACCAATCTGACCGTTGGCTCGCAGTATGCTGATATTGGCGATGCCACCCAGGTTTACCCCTATAACGGTATTCTCGCGATTAGCAAACAGATGGTGATGAAACAGGGGTGCCAAAGGTGCACCCTGCCCACCAGCGGCAATATCCCCCTGTCGGAAGTCATTGATGGTACGGATGCCAGTCAGTTCAGATAACCGGGCTCCATTACCAAGCTGCATGGTATAGGGCGGGTTCATTCCGGGTTTATGCCGCACAGTTTGTCCGTGGCAGCCGATTGCCTGTACATTCTCAGACTTGAGCCCTTGCTGAGCGAGCAGTGACAGAACGCATTCCGCATAAAGCTCGGCCAGTTGCTGATCCAGTGTTGCTATTGCGTGGAGCGTGTCCGTATACCCCGATGATACGTCCATGATGGTCTTACGCAGAGGGTCACTGATTTGCTGGTCAAATGTGCCGATGACCTTGATCATGTGATCCGTGTCTATGCGGATTAACACAGTATCTACTGCATCGATGCTGGTCCCGGTCATGAGACCGATAAAATAGCCCTCATTCACGGGGTAGACGGCAGATTAGTTAGGCAGGGATAGCTCAGGCTCTGCGGCTGTGCTGGCAACCTGTGTTGCATTGATTAAAGCGAGTCTGGCGAGCAATGGTTGTGATTGCTGCCTGAAGTCATCCAGGTATTTGTTGTCGATTGAACTTGCCTTGGGAAGTTTTATGGTCAATGGGTTGTGGTGGACTCCATTTACCCGTAGTTCATAGTGCAGATGTGGCCCGGTGGCCAATCCTGTCGAACCCACATAGCCAATAACCTGGCCCTGTTTTACTTTTTTACCTTTACCGATACCTTTGGCGTAACTATTAAGATGCCCATAGACGGTCGTATATTTTTTACCATGCTGGATGAAGATGGACTTACCGTATCCGCCCTTATTGCCCTTGAAGGCAATCTTGCCGTTACTGGTTGCCTTGACCGGTGTGCCGCGCGGGGCAGCATAGTCAACTCCGCGATGAGAGCGCCATTTCTTCAGTACGGGATGCCAGCGTTTTTTGGTGAATTTTGAGCTGATGCGGGAAAACTTGACCGGTGTTCTCAGGAAAGCCTTGCGCATACTGCGGCCTTCAGGAGAGTAGTACTGGGTATCGTCCTCTGCATCGGTATAGCGCACCGCTTGATAGCTTTTGCCCTGGTTGATGAATTCAGCAGCGATGATTTCGCCATCCCCGATTTTCTCTCCATCGAGATACCTGCCTTCATAAATCACGGTAAACTGATCGCCTTTGCGGATGTCCAGTGCGAAATCGATATCCCAACCAAAGATGCCGGCCAGCAGCATGATCGTATTATCACTTAATCCGGCTTTGCTGCCACTTAGAAACAGGGAATCATTGATGGTCGCTGCTGCGTGTTCTATGCGAATTTCTACATCTTCATTGATGATTTCGGAGATCCAGTTGTCTTCCTGGCGGGTGACGATTAATTGTTCGGTTTTAGCGGGGCTGAATTTTAATTGCTGAAAGTCCTGCTCTGCAGAGTAGCCAAAGGCTACTGACTGGCCAACCTTCAGGTGAGCCAGCTGCTTGGCAGCAGGCCCCGAGTTCATGATGGCATGAAGGGTTTTAGCCGACTCACCCGCACGCCGGAAGATCAGCGCCATGCTGTCCCCCTTCTTGACCTTGTATTGTTTCCAGCTTAGGGCTTCTTCTGCTGGGGTATCGGACTCGCGGATGACCTCGTGTTCGGTGGTTTCAGGTAATTCAATCTGCACGGAACGGGTGCTTGTTGAGCTGGGTTTGCCAACGCTAGCCTCAGAACTATTGCTCGTGGGCAGCGTGAGTCCGGCGCTAATCATGCCAATTGCAACAATGACTATAGAAATCTGGCTTTTCCCTACTCGCATTTCCATCCTGAATTTAAGGTATGTATTAATGTATTCCGGATAACCGGCCGATATTTATAGGTTTTATTCTGCATGTGCAAGCCTATCGGATTCAAAGCGCGCTGGTCAAGCGTTATGTATTCTAAGTAAATGGGGTCATCTCCACGTTGGGGATGACCTGTCTGGCAACATCGTTATAATGGCCGCCTTTTTCGTGGCTGGAAGGCACAACTTGATGATCGCAATCGAAGATCAACTGGCGCAGATACGGCGTGGCGTCGATGAAATATTGCCAGTGGAAGAACTGGTCAAGAAGCTGAAAGAAGGACGGCCGCTCAGGATCAAGGCTGGTTTCGACCCTACTGCGCCTGACCTGCATCTCGGCCACACTGTGCTGATCAACAAACTCAGGCAGTTTCAGGACCTGGGCCATGAAATTCTTTTTCTGATTGGTGATTTCACCGGGATGATTGGAGACCCGACCGGTAAAAGTGCGACACGGCCTCCGCTGACCCAGGAAGAAGTGCTGGAAAACGCAAAAACCTATGAACACCAGGTATTCAAGATTCTGGACGCGGAAAAAACTACGGTATTTTTCAATTCCACCTGGATGGGACAGATGAGCGCCGCCGACATGATCCAGCTGGCGGCCAAGCATACCGTTGCGCGTATGCTGGAACGCGATGATTTTAGTAAGAGATACAGGGGCGGCCAGTCAATTTCCGTGCATGAATTCCTCTATCCACTGGTGCAGGGTTACGACTCGGTAGCATTGAAGGCTGACCTGGAGCTCGGTGGGACCGATCAGAAATTCAATCTGCTTGTTGGTCGGCAGCTACAGGAGGCATACGGCCAGCCGCCACAGGTGATATTGACCATGCCAATCCTGGAAGGTCTTGATGGCGTGCAGAAAATGTCAAAGTCACTGGACAACTATATTGGTATAGCAGATACCCCGGATCAGATGTTTGGCAAGATCATGTCGATATCGGACGACCTTATGTGGCGCTACTTCGAATTACTCAGTTTTCGTTCCCTGGAAGAAATCCGGCAGTTTCAACAGGAAGTTGATTCCGGAAAAAACCCCAGAGATATCAAGTTCTTGCTTGCAGAGGAAATCATTGCCCGTTTTCATAGTGAGGACGCAGCTAGCGCCGCACGTGAGCAGTTTATCGCCCAGTTTCAAAAAGGTGCGGTGCCTGACGACATACCGGAGTTTGATTTCCAAGGGGAAGCGGGGGGTATTCCGTTGGCAAATTTGCTGAAAGATGCCGGATTGGTGGCGAGTACCTCTGATGCGCATCGGATGGTAAAGCAGGGCGCGGTAAAAAAAGATGGGGAAAAAATTGACGATTCAAGGGTAAAAATCGTCGCCGGTGGTCCTTATATTTTTCAGGTTGGCAAAAGACGTTTTGCAAAGGTCACAATCGGGCAATAAAATATGCCAAATAACCCCGCTAATGTACTGTATTTACAGTATAAAAATATTTATTTCAGTTTTCTTTAAATTATTTACTCATTTGTCTTGACGGCCACCTTTTTGGCCCTATAATGCGCCCCCTCGTTGCAGCTGCTGCAACAGTTTCGCCCTTAATTATTTGACCCGGATGTAGCCATTTAGGCGGCCCAGGTGCTAAAATTATCGGCCCGGTTGGTAAAACCGGAAGAGTGAGATCTTTAACAATTTAGATAGATAATTTGTGTGGGCGCTCGCGTCGGAATGGCATTGCCATTTATATTCGACAGAGAGTGCCTGACTTTTGTCAGTTAATTCTATGTCGAGCAGGATTTGCTGCCCTCAAAAGCAGCTAGCAAACTTCAAGTGAAGAGTTTGATCCTGGCT
>JBFFRZ010000095.1:0-9102 GCA_041572715.1 Gammaproteobacteria bacterium | reverse complement strand
CGCCGCGTCGTTATAAAGTATATACAATTCCAAAGAAGGGTGGCGGTCGGCGAACAATTGCTCAACCTGCCAGAGAACTTAAGCCTATCCAGCGCTCCATCTCACATTTGGTGCTGGATCGATTTCCAGTTCATTCGTTCTGACTCCGCGAAGCGCGCGAATCTGGTGGTTGAAGTCTTCGATCATGCCCTCTGCCACACCGCCGGGAATAGTACCGGAATGCATCTCTTCCTCGATGGCTTCCCGTTCCGCTGCAATCATCAGACGCTTTGCCAACCTTTCCTGCATGGCGCCCACAAACTCCGGAAACTGTTCAGCGGTCACATCGATGACCTTCTTCGCCTCAAGATTCCAGTGTTCATAGAAGACCTTCACCTCATCGGCAATTGTTTCCGAGACGGACTCTGAATGCACAATGCTATCGAAACGTTCCAGGATTTCGTGGCTGCCCTGGTAACGCCCCCAGGCCTCCTCGTAGTCTCTAGCGGTACGCGCAGTTTGTGCACGCGCCGGAAGCCCGGTGAAGGCAAACAACTTGTTAAACAGCGTTTCAAGGAACGCCACGGTGCCCTTATGCGCCGGCGCATGAAGCGTGTAGCTGGGCAGGCGTCCGTGATGCCGGATAGATTCACTTTGTAACTGAATCGAATGGGTTAGTTCCCTGTAGGCACGCTCCGACAGGTGCCCGCGACTGAACATGGAGTAATAAATGATATTCTCCGCGGCAAAACAGCGGGTAAACAACAGGCGTCTTTCCTGATCTTCGTTCAGTTCGCGTTCACGCAGATCGTTGATCTGCTCACGCAATCGTTCCAGCTGCAAATTGTAGACCTTGGTCAGCGTGCCTGCGATACGTGGTGAAAACAGGCCGCCTTCCTGCAACTCGGGCGCCCGTTGCAGAGCCTTGCTTTTCGCATTGAGCTCGCCTTCATAACGGGCCAGACGATCAGATAGCGGCGGGACATCGAGACCAAGGCTTCTGACCAGGCCGCCAATCGTCAGTCCCTGGACAATCAGGGTGAACAATACGGCGCCAGCAACCAGGATAGTAAACAACTCGGAATAGGCAAAAGGAGGCAGGCTGAGTACGATGGCCAACGCAATAGCGCCACGCAATCCTCCCCAGTACATCACAGTCTGGTAGCCCTTGCTGATAGGGTTTGAGTTGGGCATTTTCTCCAGTAGCGGCACCAACCCGTAGATAACCGCGGCCCGTGATATCAACATGGCTGAAATCAGGATAGCAAAAGCAGTGAAATTGGCGGCAAGGGAACCCAGTTCGATGCTCAGACCCACCAGCAGAAAGATCAAGGCATTGGCAATGTACGCAAGAAATTCCCAGTAATGGTGCAGAAACCCAACCACTGAGGGCGAGATCTTGGTCCTGCCCCAGCTGCCCATAACCACTGCAGCCGCAACTACCGCCATCACGCCGCTCACGTGAAACAAATGTTCGGCGACGATAAAGCAGGAATAGGCAAGCACCGTGGTGAGAGAAACCTCAATAAACGGATCGCTCTCAACCGTGCCGAGCATCATGCCCGCTATCCAGGCCATAATCACACCGACAACAATCCCGCCAACGAAAACACCGGCAAACGTGATAACGCCACTGAAAGCCTGGTCAGCTGTTGCATACCCGGCCAGCACAACCGCAATGAGAATCTTTGACAACACCAGGGCGGTCGCATCATTGAACAGACTTTCTCCTTCAACCAGAATAGTCAGCCGCTTGGGTGCGCCCAGTTGTTTGAATAGTGCGATCACTGCGACAGGGTCTGTGGCGCTCAAAATCGCGCCCAGCAGCAATGCTGGGGCGAAGGGAATACCCACTGCAAAGTGCATCAATGCACCAATGATCAACGTGGACAACAACAGGCCCGGCACTGCCAATGTTAGTATTGGCCACAGATTGTCTCTCAATTGCCTTGCATCGAGGCTGTAGGCTGACTCAAAAATCAGGGTTGGCAGAAACACAAACAGGATGACATCCGGCGAGATATGAAATGCAGCCATAGACTGCAGCCAATGCGGGCCATTGGGCGCCAGCCCCGCAATCACCACCCCAACCAGCACCAGTAGAATGGTGAAAGGCAGTTTGATCAGCTTCGAAACAATCAGGGACACTGCTGCAATAAACAGCAATGCAAAGGTGACTGACACCAAACCGGTTATATCACTGGTATGTTCCATTTATAGTTATTGTTCCTTCAGTACACTCATTGTAGTCAATACACGGCCCGCATGAACAGCCTTGATGTGCTCATATCGCCCTAATAACTGGCTTTACGGCAAAAACTGCTGTGGCACAATAACCGCATGAAAAGCAAAGGCAATCATCAGCTGGTCGACTGGTTCAGACAGTCGTCTGCCTATATTCAGGCGCATCGAAATAAAACCTTCGTGGTTTGCCTGCCGGGTGAAGCCGTTTCAAGCAAAAACTTTAACTTGCTGCTACGCGATCTCGCCCAGATCAGTCACCTCGGTATTCGCCTGGTACTGGTACACGGCATACGCCCGCAAATAGAAAATTGCCTGGGCAAACACCCGTCGACATACCGCGACGATATCAGAATAACTGATGACCCGGCGATGACCTGTGTCAAGCAGGTCGCAGGTACCGTCAGGCTTGAGATCGAATCACAGTTATCCAGAGCGCTGGCTAATCTGCCGGTGCCCGGTGCACAGGCAAAAACCGCGTCAGGCAACTACATCACGGCGCGTCCTTACGGGATTCACGATGGCGTTGATTTTTGTCATACCGGTATAGTCAGGCGGATTGACACAGACGCGATTTCACAACAGCTCAATGCTGGCGCCATTTGCCTGATTTCCCCGGTGGGCTTCTCGCCCAGTGGTGAAACATTCAACCTGTCTGCCGAGGAGGT
The DNA here is from genome assembly GCA_041572715.1 of Gammaproteobacteria bacterium. Taxonomy (GTDB): domain Bacteria; phylum Pseudomonadota; class Gammaproteobacteria; order JAJDYQ01; family JAJDYQ01; genus JAJDYQ01. The sequence goes on along the minus strand of JBFFRZ010000095.1, from coordinate 6,214 downwards.
TGCCGAGGCAGTCGCCAGCTCACTAACTGCCGACAAACTGATTATCTTTACCGATAAGGCAAGTATTCGTGACAGCAGGCGTCGTATCATTCACCAGTTAACGCGGCATGAGGCGAAAACACTGCTCTCCAGTAATCGCAAACTTTCTTCGGCTGTATGCCGTCTGCTTGATATTGCCATACAGTCCACTGACATGGGTGTTCGTCGGGTACATATACTGGACTGGCACGAGGATGGTGCAATCCTGCAGGAACTGTTTACGCGTGACGGTGTTGGCACATTAATCAGTGCGGAGCCTTACGATACCATCCGCCCTGCGCGTGCCCAGGATATAGCAGGAATAGTGCATATCATCGAGCAGCTGGAGGCCAGCGGTATACTGGTGAAACGGCAACGTGATTTACTGGAAATGGAAATCGATCATTTTCTGGTCGCGGTACGTGACGACACTGTCATCGGCTGTGCCGCTGTCTACCCCTATGCCAAGGAGAATATGGCCGAACTTGCCTGCCTTGCAATGGACGGTAATTACCAGGGTTCTGGCAGCGGCGAAAAACTGCTGAATGCAGTACAGCAACGTGCGCAAGCTATGGGTATCAGCAAATTATTTGTGCTGACGACACAAACGGCCCACTGGTTTCGTGAACGTGGCTTTATTGGCGGAAAGATTACCAATCTGCCCATGGCGAGAAGAAAGCTTTATAACTACCGGCGCGGCTCCAAAGTCTTCTTCAAGACAATCACATAATTACCCTGACTCCCGACACCGGCTCAACAGTAACAAGGGGAACTCATATGGCTTCAGGCAACAAGATCCTGCTTATCTTACTGGCAATATTTCTACCGCCCGTCGCGGTATTCATGAAAAAAGGTGCCGACATCAATCTGCTGATCAACATCGTTTTATGGATGCTGGGCATAATCCCCGGGATTATTCACGCCCTGTGGGTTGCCACGCGCTAGTACGCATCAATCCGGGAATAGCTAATTTGCAGGTACAGTGCGCTGGCTTGCCCACGCGCGCAGGGCCGCAACCTTTTCTGCCATAACGACTGACAATGGACTGGTAAGCTGAAGTTCATTCAGGATATGGCTCGAGTCCAGCGTGACATTCATTGCATGAGCGCTATACAGTGCAGACACAACCGCCTGTTCTATTTCAGCCCCGGAAAAACCGTCGCTGGCTTCTGCCATGGCCTGTAAATCAAACCCTCCAAGCTCCTGGCCCCGCTGTCGCAAATGGATACTGAAAATTTCTTGCCTTACCTGCGCATCAGGCAAATCAACAAAAAAGATTTCATCGAAGCGGCCTTTTCTCAGTAACTCCGGCGGCAGCATTTCGATATCATTTGCTGTAGCGACAATAAACACCCTGGACTGCCGCTCCGACATCCATGTTAGCAATGTGCCCAGAATTCTTTTTGAAGGGCCTGCGCCACCCTCCTGATCAGTCGCCAGCCCCTTCTCTATCTCATCGATCCAGAGTACACACGGTGACATCGATTCTGCGGTTCTCAAAGCCTCCCTGAGGTTACGCTCGGTTTCACCGTAATACTTGTTATATAGCGTGGCAAAATCCAGCCGCAACAATGGCACGTTCCATGCCCCGGCTACCGCCTTGGCAGCAAGGCTCTTGCCCGCGCCCTGTACACCAAGCAATAACATACCCTTTGGAGCATCCAGGCCTTTCGGTGGTTCTGCAGACAAAAAAACATTCTTTCGTTTTGACAACCACGATTTGAGTTTTACCAGACCGGCTACATCGGCTAGATGCGCCGTATCGGCCTCATAACTGACAACGCCGTCATTGCCCAATAACCTGTATTTGGCCTGCATGGCATCCTGCAAATCCTCCTGTTTAATGGCGCCGTCATCATAAATGATATTCCTGATCAGTCTGCGCGCATCGGCATAACTCAGCCCGACAAGATGGTCAATCAACAGGTCTATTGCGTGTTTGTCTCCTGTCACCGGACGGCGATTTCGATGCTTCCAGTCTTCCACTTCATCCAGCATTAACTGCTTGATCTGCTCGCGATCCGGCATGGAAACTTCCAGGTTGGCCGAATGGTGGCGAATCTCTTCAGGCAGCGAGATTGAAGGACTGATGAGCACCAGCGTGCGCTGAGCCCTGTCATAACCCTGGGCTATTTCCCGCATCATGCGAACGTGTACCGGCTCCTCAAGGTACGGATGAAAATCCATCAAAATATAAATACCGGCGCGGGTACTTGCCTTGATATGTTCCAGCACATCCCCTGGCTGAACGTCATGCTTTTTTATATCTGACTGCATATCAAGGCGATGCAATCCCCTTGTAATGGTCCACGCAAACAAGGGCATATATAAGCCACCATCCAGCAGCCGTCTGAACATACCAAGCGCAAGTTTCTCTTCACGGGTTTCGATCACAATGATCGGCACCCTGGATTTGAGCATCAGTTTCAGATCATTTATATCCAGCATATATGGTCGATTTGCAATGTCAGGTGAAGTTCAGCAAGGTATCCATACCCTAAAATTTGGCCATGCAGCCTATTTTCATGGCATGGGACATTCGGGGTATGATGACAATATATCAGATGACAGCGGGTAACTGTGAAGATCCATTTTTGCACTCAATGCGGTTCGGGTGACATTCAATACCGTGCTCCGGAAGGCGACAGTTATCGTCGCTATATTTGCGGTGCCTGTGGTTTCATCCATTACCAGAACCCGAACATTGTTGCCGGATGCCTGGTGGAGCATGAGGGAAAAGTCCTGTTATGCAAACGTTCCATTGAACCGAGGAAAGGCTTATGGACCTTGCCGGCCGGTTTCATGGAAAATCATGAAACGATACTCGAAGCCGCCCGGCGCGAGACCTGGGAAGAGGCCCGCGCAAGGGTGGATACACCACAGCTATACAGCATCTTCAACCTGCCTCACATCAACCAGGTATATGTTATGTATTACGGCAAACTGTCAGGCAACAGTTTCGCCCCGGGGCCCGAATCAGAAGAGGTTGTGCTGCTTGATATCAAGGATATACCCTGGGACAAGCTGGCTTTTGCAACCATACGCGAAACACTCAAACTGTACGTAAAGGATCGGGAGGCTGATCGAATCGGCCTGCATAGCGGCGATATCATTCGCCCATGGGTATTGCGTGACCCCACCAATGCACAGCTGAAAAACCTCGTCACCCGGTAATCAGTCACCGATGATTTCTCTCCGGCTCAGGCGCCAGCTCTGATAATTGCGCTCATGGCGGTAGGCGCGCTTGTTAATGTAGTCAAACACGCCCAGCAGGCGGTAAAACTGGGTTACCGCGTCTACGCGCATAACTTCATTCCCCGACTCATCGAAGAAAATCATGGCTGGTGCATAGAACAAGCCGAGATCATGCGCCCACTCTCTGGCAGTGGTACGCTTGCCCTGTGGCGTAACCACCGGCTCGTCTGACCACATGTCCAGCTGTACTGATTCCAGCTTCGCCACCTCCGCGCGCAGTCGTTTATCCGTCAGTGGTCCCGTATGCAGAACATCACAGGCATGGCATTTACCCTGCTCGAAAAATACGACTAGCGGCAAATCTGATTTGAAGCGGCTGCGGTCGAGGTTATATGGAGGCTTTGAGAAAAAGTCTTGCTCATTAAGGCCCTCCGGATCAAAGATCATACCCGGGTCCGCCCTTGCCATATAATCTCGCAGGCTCTCTTTCATATAAAAGCCCTCGACAATATATTTCAGTGCTGCACGAAATTTATACGGCGGGTAAAAACCACGCAGGCGTAAAATACGCTCACCCTTGGCGTCATAAAAAATGAGCGACGGAGTGAAGTTAGTGCCCTCAAAAATCGAATACTCACGTTCAGTAACGATATCTCCGTCGAGCATAACGATATCCTCAATACCCCAGATATCGATTGGCACAATATCGAAATTGTTTTGCAGATAGTTACTGATATCGGGTGCTTCCAGATTATATTTAAGGAATCTTTCACAGTAACTGCAGCGCTTCTGCCCGAAGTATACAATCAGGCCTTTTTTACCAGCCTCGCGCGCATTAGACAGCGCATAATTCAGGTCGCCAAAACTGTCGACGAACCAATCCGGATAGACCAGATCCTCCTCAAGCAATGTATCCTCAAACTCATATATAGCCGGATCTTCTATGGGCTCTGCCGCGTACATGCCTGTTGCCAGCATCAGCATAGCGATCGCCGAAAGAGAATAGATTAAAGTAAGCCTCATGACTGGTAGTATAGAGCAGTCAAAAAATACACACATCACACAGATTAAATAGTATCCACCAGCCAGTCCTGTATACCCCGTGACAGCTCAAGCAACCTGCCATGAAAGAAATGACTGGCGCCCTCGAGCCACATAACCCGGGAAAGCTGGCTGTTTTGAGTTATCCAGGCCCTTACCTGCTCCGGAGGAACTACCTCATCGGCATCTCCCTGAATAAGCAACCAGGGGCAGTCAACCTCAATCAGCGAAAAATCATACAGGTTGACGGCCGGGGCGATGGTAATCAGTACATCGGCTTTTGCACGGGCCGCGGCCCGTGCAGCAATGTATGCTCCAAAGGAAAAACCGGCGAGCAGCAATGCCTTGCCCGGGAACTGTTGACGCAACCAGTCAATGGCAATAATGGCATCATCAACTTCCCCCACGGCATTGTCATGTTTACCGGCACTTGTACCAACGCCGCGGAAGTTGAAACGTAATACAGTAAGCCCCATTTCAAGCAATGCCTTCGCCGTATAATGCACGACCTTGTTATCCATGCTCCCTCCATAAAGTGGATGCGGATGACAAACCACGGCTACTGCATTTGCGCTATGCTGCGGTATGGACAGGAGGGCTTCGATAGGGCCGGCGTGGCCTTTGAGAGTCAGTTTTCTGGATTCAGGTTTTTTCATCGATACTTAAAGATAATGGATAATCAAAGCGAGTTAAAACAAACCCGCAAGCTTGGTCGGCACATGCTCATCCTGGGCTGGCTGATCGGGCTGGCGCTACTGGCTTACCTGTTCAATGATATAATCAACAAGCAGCACAACCCCAATCAACAGGTTCAGTCTAACATTAACCCACAGGGTGTACGTGAAGTCAGGCTGAAACGAAATCGCCAGGGTCACTATGTCACTTCCGGTACCATTAATAACCATCCTGTCGTTTTCCTGCTTGATACCGGCGCTACCGTAGTCTCCATACCTGAAAATATCGCGAGAAGACTGGAGTTAAAAGCCGGCCCGGCCAGCTATGCGCATACGGCCAATGGTGTAATCAGGATCTACTCAACCCGCCTGGACTCCGTTGGCATTGGCGACATCAACCTGGACAATGTGCCGGCACACATCAACCCTCATATGTCGAGTAATGAAATTTTGCTTGGTATGTCTTTTCTGAAAAAACTTGAACTCATACAAAAAGGCGACAACCTCACCCTGAAACAGCAGGTACCATCAAATTAATTAGCATCAAGCATTCTCTCGGCCGCTCGTACTAGCTATACTGATTCGCACTTACCTGTAGCGTGGAGATAATAATGAGAGCAGCTTTGATATCGTTTGCGGTGGCATGCCTGACCATTACCCTGAGTCCTGCAATTGCGCAGACCGGCCCTGGCACAAGTTCTGCCAGCCCATTTTACAGTCAACCTCGCCCACCTGTGCCAGACCCACGAGAAACTATTGAACGGGGCCTTGACCGTATCAAGGCGTTTCTTGCAACCAGTGATCAAACGAATCCTGCCCTGATTAATCAGTTCATCGAAAAAGAAGTTGCCCCGTTTTTTGACTTCAACGCCATGACCCAGCAAATACTTGGACCTTTAAATTACCGCATGACACCACTGCAACGACAAGGTGCCGTACTCAAGGTAAAGCGCTCCTTCCTGTCCGCATTAGCCAACAACCTCGCCAAGTACCGTGGCGGCGATGCCAGGTACCTCAAGGCTACAGGCAATCTTAACCGAGGCAGGGTAAGGGTCAGGCTGGCGGTATTCAGACCTGACACCTATCCCACAATCCTGGAACTACGTATCGTCCACGGCGCCACCGGATGGAAAGTTGTGGACGTGTCGGCCGATGGTATAAGTGCGGTTGCATACTACCGAAACTATGTTCGGTCAGTCGTGCAGCGGTCAGGTCTGGATGGCCTGCTTGAGCCATAATCGGCGATCCGCAGGACAATTAATTGATCTGCTTTGTTGATAATATTT
>JBFFRZ010000094.1:0-9107 GCA_041572715.1 Gammaproteobacteria bacterium | reverse complement strand
GGATGACGGCCGAAGAAATATATCCGCTCATTGATGATCAGCTGGACCAGGAACCACTGGATCAGCATCTGTACGATGAAGATTCAGATTCCGAGGATGACGACAGCCAGGCGGGTGATAGCGGCCTGGATGAAAAGGATATTCAGAAACAGCAACAGCAGGACCGGCAGAACGCGGAAAAGAATGAAGGATCATCTTCAGGCACCCGGGATTCTGACAAAGGCTCGGGAGCGAAGACTGAAGCCGAACAAAATACGGGAAAAGGCAAGGCACCCCCGCCCCCATTAAAAGAGGGGGAAAAAGACGAACTGGCGGTGCAATGGCAACAGCGTATGGCGGGTGCCGCACAGACAGCCATGCAGGCAGGCAAGCTTGGCGGGGGTATGGCCCGGATGGTGGATCATCTCCTGCAGCCGCAATTACCGTGGCGCATGTTGCTCGCCAGGTACATGACCGCAGTTGCCCGGGATGACTATAGTTTTACCCGTCCATCTTCGCGGCGTGAAGCCGGCGGCGCGATATATCCCAGCTTGCGTAGCTCGCATATCAACCTGATGGTAATCGTAGATACCAGCGGTTCAATCGTTGATGATGAAATGAGCAGTTTTGTCAGCGAGATCAATGCCATCAAGGGTCAGATGAGAGCAAGGGTCACACTGCATGCCTGCGATGCCCAGATGGCAGAAAATGGCCCCTGGATTTACGAGGCCTGGGAAGAGATGCAGCTACCCGATGATTTGCAGGGCGGTGGTGGTACCGATTTCTGCCCGGCTTTTGAGTGGGCCAACGATGCCGACCAGGTACCAGACCTGCTGGTGTATTTCACGGATGCACAGGGTAACTTCCCCAAGATTGAACCGGGTTTTCCGGTAATCTGGCTGGTTAAAGGCAAATCCCCTGTGCCTTTCGGCCAGAGAATCCAGCTTAATTAAAACCAGATGCAACTGTCTGGCGAAGACTTGCTGCGATTGAACGTCATGATGGCGCAAAACGTGCGTGCCGTGAGAATCGATGAAAACCGGATGCAGGTATTTGGCCTGACCGATGCTGGAGAAGTCAGGGTTGATCTGAATCCTTCCGGCAAGCACGAACGCTATGTGAAACAGGTGCGGGAATTTCTTTCCGGGTATGTTTTCGGTTCTCCGGGCGGATACCCTGTATTTTTGAGCCGTTGGACCCGCATGGGGCAGGCCAAGGACGAGAACCTGCAGCAGTTGTTAATGCTTGGAGAGCCTGAAGCTGTCGTTGCCGTGGTGCACGCCCAGGGCCTGACCCCGGAAGTTGCTCACTGCGCATGGTGGTGCATGCCTGAATCAGAAAATGCCCGGCGTATGCTCGAAAAGCATTGCATTGCGAACAGTGAGTTTGGTGCGATTCTGGCTGACCATCTGTTTGAGCACCTGGCATTTGAGACCGAGCCAAAACCGATGATCGACTCAGTTCGATTAATGCTGCAGCCGGGTCTGATGGATGCTCAAAAGCAGGAGAAACTCTGGAGTGCCAGCCAGCGGAAAAATGCCTACCTGGTTGGATTTCTGCAGGCCCTGCCTGACCACCTGCCCAATGATCAACCTCGACACATAAAATATGATGACTTCCATCAACGTTTAAGTGGCCTGCAAGAGAACCCCTATGCAGAGTTTCTGTTATGGCTGATCGGTGAATCCGGGCAGGCTTATCTTGATACGGCTTACAGGGTGCTGAAAAAGCCGGCGAATCAGGATGTGGTCGTCTTCCTGTTAAATACCCTGCATGAACAGATGACGAAAGGCTCTCCGGGCGATAAGGTTGTCTACCATCGATCTATTGATGAAATCAGTAAGGCAACAGATTTTCTGTTTAATCTTCAGGAAAGAGCGTTTTTGCATGCAGACAACAACTGGCGTGCATTGGTTGAAGCCTGCGGCCCGGATTGCATGGAGTTGTATTCCATGGCCTGGCTCGGGCAGGTGAACGAAGCAATTGTTAACGATATATTTGCCCAGACGACGGCCGAAGGTACGCTGATGAGAAAAAAGCTGGCGCCGGTGACTGATCCGGTTTTCCACCATCTGGACTGCCTGCTGGGTAGAGGACGGGCTGTTTAATGGAATACCTTGTTACCATACAACCCAGTGGACATGTGTTTGCTGCGCATACAAATGAAACCATACTCGAAGCAGGCTTGAGAGCAGGGCATAACCTGAAATATCAGTGTGACAACGGGTCCTGTGGAGGATGCAAAGTGCGTCTACTGAAAGGTGAAATCAACAAGATCAAGCCAGGGGAATTCGTAGTCGGTGATGCAGAGAAAGAGCAGGGATATTTTTTGCCCTGTGCGCATGAAGCAATCAGTGACGTGGAAATTGAAGCGGGTATTTTCACGCAGGCATCGGATATGCCGTACCAGGAAATATCATCTCGTATCAAAAAAATTGAGCATGTCACAGACGACATCGTGATCCTGCATTTGCGTACACCCCGCACCAAAACACTCAGGTTTCTCGCCGGGCAAAGTGCATCTCTGCAACTGCCGGACAAAAGCGAGAGAACATTGCAGATCGCAAGCTGTCCCTGCAATGGCATGCTGCTTGAGTTTCATGTTCGCCATCAGGCAAATGATCCGTTCAGTGAGTACGTGTTTGAACGTCTTTCCTCGAACGCAGAAGTCACCGTCAAGGGCCCGACAGGTGAATTTGTACTTGATGAGTCCAGTTCGAGGCCACTCCTGTTTGTCACCCACGATACCGGATTTGCGGGTGTAAAAAGCCTGATAGAGCATGCCATCGCCATGGAAATTGAGCAGGATATTCATTTATATCGAATAGCCTGCAAGCCGGGTGATGACTATCTCAATAATGTCTGCCGGTCATGGTCTGATGCCATCGATAACTTCCATTACCACGCTTTATCCGTTGAATGTGACGATGAAGCCGGCTCTGCTGCATATGATCGGTTGCTTTCTATGCTGGGGGGTGGAGATATGCAGGACATTTTCGGCAGCGATGTCTACCTGTCAGGAACAGAGCCCGTGGTCGAGAACCTGGCCAGAAGGCTGCTTGAGCAGGGGCTTGATGAAGAACAGCTTAAGATACAACGGGTTGAGTGAAGCCACCTGGAATGTTAAACCTAGGTTATTTTAATATTTGAGTACTTGTATCATACTATGCGCGCTAAAAAATCTTCGGTCTGTACAGGGATTCATCTGATCAAGGTCTGGCAAAGCCATCTGACAGCTGGCGAAAATACAATTTTCAAGTTTATTTTAGGAGGATTCATGAAGCGTATTCTTATCGCGGCACTAATGCTGTTTGGCCTCAGCACACACATCCAGGCCCAGGAAATGACTGCTTTACCCGAGGGTTGCGCAGACAAGGGACTCAATATTATCACCTGTCCACTGTCTGATGGCGTCAGCATGGATGATGCAATTGAATCCATGAAACTTCGCGCCAACGGGCTCAATTTCAAACTGGTCGCACACATGCCATTATCGGAGCAGGTCCAGGCAATGGGTCAGGATTCCAAGCGCATGGAAATCTTCCAGTTCTGCGATGCATTGATCGCCAAGCAGATGGTTGAATACAACATCATCTTCGCCGGATTTCTGCCCTGCCGAATTGCACTCATCGAGGACAATGAAAGCAAGCCGTGGATCGTGACACTGAATATGGATTCCATGCTGAAGGGCACCGATCTTCCACCGAATCTTAAAACCCTCGGTCTAAAGGTTCGTAATACTATTTACAGTATTGTTCAGGCTGGTGCCGATGGGGATCTGTGATTAACGTTAGGGAATCGTAGAGACTTTGTAAAAACCACGAATATCCCGGCGTAGCGATCTGCGTCGGGATATTTTCAGCTGGACAATAACGGGTCCAGTCCGCCTTCACGATCCAGTTGTGCCAGCTCGGTATAACCCCCGATATGCTGATCATCAATAAATATCTGTGGAACAGTACGCCGCTGGCTACGCGTGAGCATTTCTTCATATAGTTTGTTGTCGGTATCGACACGAAGCACTTCATATCTGGCGCCTTTGGCCTCCAGCAAGCGTTCAGCCATTACGCAATATGCACAAAAGCCGCTGCAATATAATTCAATCTTTGGCAATGTCAGACTCCTTTTGATGTTCCTGCTGTCCGGTAGCGGTATCGGATTCCGGTTGCGACCTGTCAGCAGCTGCGCCTGAATTCCTGATACTGAAATAGCGGTTGTACTGGTCTGGTCTGACGTAGTGAAAGACCGGCTTTTGATCAGTAACCAGCGTGATCATTAGTCCCTTGTCAGGGTAGTGCCACTGAAGGGTTTGCGAATCCGGTTGAGTGGTGATGTCGGGTTTCCCAAAGCGTGCAATCAGTATCTCATTCTCGATTTTTATTTTTGGCTGATAAGTGATACTGCTGAAGCGGTGATTAAACAATGTCTCATTTAACTCGCTGGGTAAAACCAGCTTGTAGCTGTTGCTGGGTTGCGCTTTTTTATCGATGGCCTGTTCGGCGAATAACCTCAGCTCGTTCTCACTGGTCTCTAGTGTCAGGGTGATTCTTGCCTGCAGGCCAGCAATATAGGTGTGATTAAAAAAGGCTTCCAGTGAGCGTGTGCCATCCTTGTCCAGGAAAATGCCAAACTCTGCTTCATCATTGAACCGCTGTTGTGCCTGGCGAACAGTCGCATTTTCTATCGCCAGGCCAAACACCTCAGAGCCGCCCTGTTCATCGGTTTTAATGATCCATGGCAACTCGGTGACCAGTTCCTGGTTTGTGGAAATTTCCGGCATCTGCGTCCAGGTCCACAGAATCGCTATGAAAAGCAATGCCAGAATGCTATAGGTGATTTTCATCCGAATAGTGCTAGCTCAAGTCCTTTTAAGTCGCTATGCTGCTTGTCCGTTGCAGATCGATATTCTACCTCAATACAGACAGCATGGTTGCACGATTCCACAACTATACCGAACGACCTCACGAAGACCGCGAAGACTGGAATAATCTAAAAAAGCTTACACCATTTTTGTGGGATTACCGTGGGCGAGTATTGATGGCCTTAGTGAGCCTGGTACTGGCGAAGTTTGCCAATGTCGGCGTGCCGATTGCACTGAAAGAAATAGTCGATGTGTTGGACCAGCCGGACGGCAGGATGCTGGAGCTACCCATTATGCTGCTGGTGGCCTACGGCATTCTGAAACTTTCTGCGTCCCTGTTTAATGAACTCAGGGATGCGCTGTTTGCGCGTGTGCGTTATCGGGCAATGCGGCATATCGGCAACCGTGTGCTGAGCCATCTGTATGACCTTTCGCTTCGCTATCATCTTGAACGAAAAACCGGTGCCCTGACGAAGGATCTCGAGCGCGGCGCGTCGAGTGTCAGTTCCATACTAAATTACCTGACATTCAATATTATCCCGGTATCTGTTGAATTTGTGCTGGTAGCAGGGTTCCTCCTTATCAATTACGAGTGGCAGTTTGCCGCGGTGACATTTTCAACAGTAGTCGTCTACATCATTTTTACATTGATGGTGACCGATTGGCGTATCGGTTACCGGCTAAAAATGAATGAAATGGATTCACAGGCCTCTATGCAGGCAGTGGACAGCCTGATCAATTATGAAACTGTTAAGTACTTCGGTAACGAACAACTTGAACTGGATCGTTATGATAAAACGCTTGGCATATGGGAGGATGCTGCTGTAATGAGCCAGACGTCGATGTCTGCATTGAATTTTGGTCAAGGGTCAATCATCGCGGTTGGCGTTACCCTGATCATGGTGTTTGCTACCAATGGCGTTGTATCCGGCAGTATGAGCCTTGGCGACCTGGTCCTGGTCAACGCCTTCCTGATCCAGCTGTTTTTGCCACTGGGTTTTCTGGGTATTGTCTATCGACAGATCAAATACGCTTTGGCCGATATGGACCGGATGTTGCGCCTGATGGAAAAAGAACCAGAAATCAGGGACGAGCCGGATGCAAGCCTGCTGACTTTAAAACAGGGCGAAGTGTGTTTTGAGAATGTCGGTTTTTCCTACAATCCGAATCGAAAAATACTGAGTGATATTTCATTTACCATTCCACCAGGTCGCAAGCTTGCGATCGTTGGTGCGAGTGGTGCAGGTAAATCGACACTGGCCAGACTGTTATTTCGTTTTTACGATGTAACAGAAGGGCGAATCCTCATCGATGGTCAGAATATTTCAAAAGTACAGCAGCGAAGCCTTAGATCGGTTATCGGTATCGTGCCGCAGGACACGGTGCTGTTTAACGACACCATTCGCTACAATATATCCTATGCACGGCCGCAAGCCGGTGAAGCTGAGATTCACAACGCCGCCCGCAAGGCACATATTCATCATTTCATCGAGAGTCTGCCCGATGGTTATGACACGGTGGTCGGTGAGCGTGGATTAAAATTATCCGGCGGTGAAAAGCAACGGGTAGCGATCGCAAGGGCGATCCTTAAAGACCCCCGTATACTGATATTTGATGAAGCCACATCGTCGCTGGATTCACATTCCGAGCGAGAGATTCAAATGGCGCTCAGAGAAGTAGCTGAAGAGCATACAACGCTGGTAATTGCGCATCGCCTGTCGACGATTGTTGATGCCGATGAAATACTGGTGATGGAGGATGGTCGAATTGTAGAACGCGGGCACCATCAGTCGCTGCTGGAACAGGCTGATTTATATGCGAGAATGTGGCAATTGCAGTTACAGGAAGAACATGACTCGACAGGAGAATAAAGATGAAAATAATCGCCAATGCCGGAATTATTGCGATGTGTATCTTAGCGCTGGTCGGAATGACCGCATGTGCGCCCGAAGTCGGCACCGAAGCCTGGTGCAAGCAGATGGACAAGAAAGCTAAAGGAGACTGGAGCGCAAACGAAGCGGGCGATTACGCCAAGCACTGTATTTTCAAGTGATAACGTAATTTGGTTGCAGGCCCCGGCCTGTTCGCCTGTAAATGGTCAGATGGGGCGTGACCTAATCTTTTAGTCGTCTGCCGCGCTTTGTGCTCGCAGGCTGCCCGGTCGTGCGGGTATGCTGCGTACGAAATGCTTTTCCCTTAACACGTTTGCCTTCATGTTGTTGCCCTGTACCATTCGGTTGGTAACTGGGTACCAGGTGTTTTTTACCATTGCCGATCAAGTCCGCCCGGCCCATGCTTTTCAGGGCCGTCCTGAGTATTGGCCAGTTTTCCGGGTCGTGATAGCGCAGAAAGGCTTTATGCAGCCGTCGCTGCTTTCTTCCCCGGGGGGAGAATACCGTTTCCGAAGACCGGCTGACTTTGTGCATCGGGTTTTTGCCCCCATGCCACATGGCAGTAGCCATCGCCATTGGCGAAGGCAGAAAAGCCTGGACCTGGTCCGCCCTGAACCCGTTCTGTTTTAGCCAGATTGCGAGGTTCAGCATGTCCTCGTCGGTAGTTCCCGGGTGTGCAGCGATAAAATAGGGGATCAGGTACTGTTCCTTGCCTGCGGCCTGTGAGTATTTATCAAACATCTTCTTGAATCGGTCATAGCTGCCGATCCCGGGCTTCATCATTTTCGATAACGGTCCATCCTCCGTATGTTCCGGTGCGATTTTCAGGTACCCGCCGACATGATGCGATACCAGTTCCTTCACATACTCAGGGGTTTCTACCGCGAGGTCATAACGCAACCCCGATGCGATAAGCACTTTCTTTATGCCGGGTAACTTTCTTGCTTTCCGGTACAGGTGCACTAACGGCATCTGGTCGGTGTTGAGGTTTTTACAGATTCCCGGGTAAACACAGGATAATCGGCGGCAACTGGATTCGATGTCTTCATCCTTGCAGGCAAGGCGCCACATATTCGCGGTCGGGCCGCCCAGGTCCGAGATGACACCGGTGAAACCCGGCGTCTGGTCCCTTATCGTTTCAATCTCTTTCAGTATGCTTTTTTCTGAACGATTCTGGATGATTCTCCCCTCGTGTTCCGTGATCGAACAGAAAGAGCATCCACCAAAGCAGCCACGCATGATATTGACCGAGAAACGGATCATTTCATAGGCCGGGATGCGCGCATCTTTGTATGCAGGGTGAGGCCTGCGCTGGTAAGGGTGTTCGAAAACCCGATCCATTTCTTCGGTAGCCAGGGGCAGTGGTGGTGGATTCAGCCAGACTTCCCGATTCGCATGCTTTTGTACCAGTGCGCGCGCATTGCCGGGATTGGATTCCAGGTGCAGTACGCGGGAGGCATGGGCGTATAGCATCGGGTCTGACTTTACCTGTTCGTAATCCGGTAGCCGGACTACCGTCGTGCCGCGGTCGAGACCGCGCAATTGACGCTCAAATTTAACCACAGTCGTTCCGCTTGCAGGCGTGGAAGCAGCGGATGATTCGCAGGCTTTACTGCGGGCAGTATCCTCGTAGGGATTGATTGGTTCATCTATTTCACCGGGTTCATCGATATGAGTTGAATCCAGTACGGTGAAGCCTTGCGGTATGGATTTAATCGCAAACGCTGTGCCACGCAGGTCCCGTATCTGGTTAATGGGTTCACCCGCTGCCAATCGATGAGTCAATTCAACAATCGCGCGCTCGGCATTACCATACAGCAGGATGTCTGCCTTTGAATCCAGCAGAATGGAGCGACGTATTTTTTCCTGCCAGTAGTCAAAGTGCGCAATACGGCGCAGGCTGGCTTCTATACCGCCAATGACGACCGGCACACCCTTGTAGGCCTCGTGGCATCGCTGGGTATAGATAATGGTGGCCCTGTCCGGACGTTTGCCACCCTCATTGCCGGGTGTGTAGGCATCATCGGAACGAATGCGCCGTTCCGCCGTATATCGATTGACCATTGAATCCATGTTGCCGCCGGTGACCCCGAAATACAGATTGGGTTTGCCCAGCTTCATGAAATCATCGGTATTGCTCCAGTCGGGCTGGGCAATGATGCCGACCCGAAACCCCTGCGCCTCCAGCGTGCGTCCGATAACCGCCATGCCGAAACTGGGATGATCGACGTAGGCATCCCCGGTTACGATGATGACATCACATGAATCCCATCCCAGCTCATCCATTTCACGCCTGCACATGGGCAGGAAAGGCGCAGGAGTGAACTTGTGCGCCCAGTAGTTACGGTAACTGAATAGTGGTGTGATGGTGGATT
>JBFFRZ010000093.1:0-9171 GCA_041572715.1 Gammaproteobacteria bacterium | reverse complement strand
CTCATCACTGATGTTAATGTCATGGGTGTGGCAAGTGCGGGTAAGCGGTTTCTGCCAGATTGTTCACAGGCGTGAGCCAGTATTGCCTGCCAGTGTTCAGTCCTTGATTCAAGGCGTTTGTTATCCAACTTCACCATACTGCGTTTGCTGAATACCGGGATGATGCTGGCTACACCCAGCTCGGTGGCTTTCTGTAGTACCCAGTCCATACGTTCACCACGTGATATGGCCTGAATCAGAGTGATGTTCAGATTCGATTCACGATTGACGGTGGCTTTGGATATGACTCTTGCTTCAACAGAACCACGCGCGGCTGTCAGGATCTCAGCGTGATATTCAGTTCCGCTTCCGTCAAAAATTATTACTGGCTGGCCTGACTTGACTCTGAGCACCTGCAGCAGATGTTTTGCTGCCTGTCCTTCGAGCATGACGCTATCATTTATTGTAGCCAGGTTGGCAGCGTATATTCTGGGGATGCGCATTCAGTAATCACGCAGATGATTGAACAGGTCCTATTCCAAGGTTGTTACATATCTGGATTGATGCGGCAGATTTGTTCAGAGTGTAGAAATGCAGTCCCGGAACTTGTTGATCGAGCAAACGTTCACACAGCCTGGTCGTGAATTCGATACCGAAGTCCCGCAGTGAGTCGAGGTCGTCTCCATATCCCTGGAGCTTGTAGCCCAGCCAACGGGGTATCTCCGCACCACAGGCCGCTGAAAATCGTGCCAGCTGCTCATAATTGGTAACAGGCATTATCCCCGGAACAATGGGTATGGTGATTCCCATGTCAGCGCACTCGTCGATAAAATTAAAGTAGGCATCCGTGTTGAAGAAATACTGTGTTATGGCCCCATCTGCACCGGCCTCGGCCTTGCGTTTGAAGTTATCAAGGTCAGCCCGTGCGCTCACGGCCTCGGGGTGGGTTTCGGGATAGGCTGCGATCTCAATGATGAACTGGCTGCCGGTAGTTTCCCTGATGAATGCAATCAGTTCATTGGCATAGTGGAATTCCCCGGTGTCGGACATCCCCTCGGGGATGTCTCCACGGAGACTGACAATACGTTTGATGCCTGCAGCAGCATATTCGTCAAGCAGCTGGGCAATGTTTTCCCTGGTAGAGCCGATACAGGTCAGATGAGGCGCTGCTTCAATGGACGACTCACCCTGGATCTCCTTTACGATATCAAGGGTGCGATCACGGGTAGAGCCGCCGGCACCAAAAGTGACCGAGTAATACTCGGGGTTAAGGGCGGCCAGCTCAAGCCGTGCCCGCTTGAGATTTTCCCGCCCTTTTTCAGTCTGAGGCGGAAAAATCTCGAAGCTGATGGGTACGTGTCGTGTCATGCGTGACACTAGTACTTGTAATCATCAGTTTTAAACGGGCCATCAAGGGCTACATTGATGTACTCAGCCTGTGCCGGCGTCAGTTTTGTGACGACCCCGCCAAATCCCGCGACCATTGCGGCGGCAACCTCTTCATCCAGTTTTTTCGGTAGCACTTCAAGTGTCAGGTTGGCCTGTTTTTCTGCATCACTCATTTTAGCGAATTGCTTTTCGTACAGGTGCATTTGTGCAAGCACCTGGTTGGCAAATGAACCGTCCATGATACGCGAAGGATGCCCGGTGGCATTTCCCAGGTTGATCAGGCGTCCCTCTGATAGCAGGATGACAAAGTCATCGTCGCTGTCGGACCGGTAAACCTTGTGTACCTGCGGTTTGATTTCCTCGAAGCGCCAGTTATCGCGCATGAACTGGGTATCGATTTCATTATCAAAATGGCCGATGTTGCAGACGATAGCGCCAGACTTGATTGTCTTCAGCATGGCAGGGTCGCAGACATTGATATTACCTGTGGTTGTAACCAGCACATCGGTCGTTTCCATTAATGTCAGGTTGATGTCGTCTGCATTGCCGGTGTTGACGCCGTTCTTGTAGGGCGATACTACTTCAAAACCATCCATACAGGCCTGCATGGCACAGATTGGATCGATCTCGGAAATCCTGACGATCATGCCTTCCTGGCGCAGGCTTTGTGCTGAACCCTTGCCAACATCGCCATAGCCGATACAAAGCGCTTTTTTACCTGCCAGCAGATGGTCGGTTGCTCGCTTGATACCATCGTTCAGGCTGTGACGACAGCCGTATTTATTGTCATTTTTAGATTTGGTAACTGAATCGTTAACGTTGATCGCAGGAACTTTCATCGTGCCTTTTTCCAGGCGCTCGAGCAGGCGGTGTACCCCGGTAGTGGTCTCCTCGGTGATTCCATTTACGTTGGCCAGTATTTCCGGGTATTTGTCATGCGCCATATTGGTCAGGTCGCCACCATCATCGAGCAGCATGTTGCATTCCATCCAGGGCTTGCCATTTTTCAGGATGGTTTGTTCCAGTGCCCACTCGCCTTCCTCAACGGTTTGTCCTTTCCATGCGTATACCGCGATACCGCGGGCTGCCACTGCGGCAGCGGCATGGTCCTGGGTCGAAAAGATGTTGCACGATGACCAGCGCACTTCTGCTCCCAGTTCAACCAGGGTCTCGATCAGTACCGCAGTCTGGATAGTCATGTGAATGCTGCCAATGATTTTGGCACCAGCCAGTGGTTTACTGTCGCGGTATTTTTTGCGCAATGCCATGAGCGCGGGCATCTCGGATTCAGCTATGGTGATTTCGCGTCGGCCATAGTCTGCCAGCGATAGGTCGGCGACTTTAAAGTCAACTGCGTCAAGAATAGATTGATCAACGACTGCGTTCATTTCGGTCTCCTTTATTTAGTAGACGTTAATGAGCGCCGTTGCAAGTGGTTATCCGAGCCTGACGACAGATGTCGTTGCAACGCTCCTCGGAATCGGGCTGAATGATAACGGCGCCGGGTCGTTTTGTGAAGACCCGTGTCGTGTTCAGTCGGCTGCCGCCTCCTTCAATGCTTCTGCCTTGTCGGTTTTTTCCCAGGGTAATTCAATATCTTCCCGTCCAAAATGACCATATGCCGCTGTTTGCTGATAAATCGGGTTGAGCAAATCAAGCATCTTCTGGATGCCATAGGGACGCAGGTCGAAATGTTCGCGAACCAGTTGTGTCAGTTGCTCTGGCTCAACGCTGCCGGTACCAAATGTATCAACCAGAATTGAAGTAGGTTCTGCAACGCCGATTGCATAGGACACCTGGATTTCACAGCGATCGGCCAGGCCCGCGGCCACGATGTTCTTCGCTACATAGCGACAGGCATAGGCGGCGGAACGGTCTACCTTGGATGGATCTTTGCCGGAGAATGCACCACCACCATGCCTTGCGGCACCACCATAGGTGTCAACGATGATCTTGCGCCCGGTAAGACCACAGTCACCCATTGGTCCGCCGATAACGAATTTGCCAGTGGGATTGATGTGGTACTTGGTGTGCTCATTCAGCCAGCCCGTGGACCCAAGTACAGGATTGATGATCGAGTCCATAATTGCTTCCTGCAGGTGATTCAACTTGATATCAGGATCATGTTGCGTGGAGAGCACCACGGCATCGACGCCGACTGGAGTACCATTTTCATAATGGAAACTGACCTGGCTTTTGGCATCTGGGCGGAGCCAGGGTAGCTCGCCATTTTTCATCAGTTCAGACTGGCGTCTGACGAGTCGGTGTGCATATGTGATTGGCGCAGGCATCAGCACGTCTGTTTCCCTGCAGGCATAGCCAAACATCAATCCCTGGTCGCCGGCACCCTGTTCTTCGGGCGTGTCACGGTCAACGCCCTGGTTGATGTCCGGAGACTGTTTGCCCAGGGCATTGATAACTGCACATGTTTCCCAGTCGAAGCCCATATCCGAGCTGTGATAGCCAATTTCCCTGACTGTATCGCGTACGATGGCTTCCGCGTCAATATGGGCCGATGTCGTTACCTCGCCTGCCAGCATGACCAGACCGGTTTTGGTCAGCGTTTCACAGGCAACGCGCGCGGACTTGTCCTGCTCCAGAATGGCGTCCAGGATGGCATCTGAAATTTGATCACACATTTTATCCGGGTGGCCGGCGGAAACTGACTCGGAGGTAAAGAGATAGCTGCTCATAATTTAACGTACTCGTAATGCTCAGATAATTTAGGGCGAGCGATTTTACACGTATTTACACACGTGTGTAGGGGAGATGCGGACTGATCAGCGTGGCTAGTAGGGCTAGTAGCCCCAGGCAGATTTCAGAATATCCGAATAGCCGGCGTATTGTTCTGCAGTGGCTTTTTCAAAGCCAGGGAAATTGATTGCAGTCAACATGGCTTGGCCTTCGGGGGTATTGGAAGCACCCAGCATGGCGCTGGTGACCTTTTGTGAAACATCCTGGGGTACAGATCTTGATGCGGACAGGGCAACGTGCGGCCATTGTTCGGTTGTTGTGACCACATTGAGCCCCGCAAATGCGCCGACCAGTGGTGTTGGAATCACGGCACCATTGGCTTGGCCGCTGAGCACCTTTCTTACCGCTTCCTGCGCATCTCTTACTTCAACCAGAACCGGTTGACGAATAGGGTGGGTAAATAATTGCTCGATAATCAGCGCACCCCGGCTGGGCGAGGCAAGGCTGGCAACCGGTTTTCCAACCAGCTCCGAGGCTTCGAACACCAGCACGTCAGGCCCTGTGACCAGTGAAAAACTGACCACGTCCAGAACCTTGGCAAGCGGGGTATAGCCCAGTTTCTTGATTCTATAATCGGTCAGGTGCGCACCATCCATGACGAAGTCAAACTGTCCTTTCTTGATGTCCTGCCAGTAAGCCAGGAAGTTTGGCGAGGTTTTGAGTTCGATGGTATGGCCGGTTTCCTTACTCAGGTACTTAGCCAGCGGCGCGTAGGCCTTGGCTGTTTCGGCAGCGGGCAGGATTGGCTGCACAATGAGTGTGAATGTATCCGCAAAAACTGCCGAGGAATACCCCAGCAGAAAAGCCAGTGCCATGAGGCATCTTTTGGAGTGCCCTATCATCGTGTTTCCTCCCATACCCTAGTTGAAGCTGGTTGTTATTATTGTGTTTTATAGTTCTGTAAAACCGGCAGAAAGTATAATACAGGCGAAATTTAACTACAATAAACATGTGGATAAGAGGTTTTTCTTGATAATTAATTGAACCAGGATGCCTCGCCTGTACCCGTCATTAATTGGTTGGAAGGCCTAAAGCAAGTAGACTTTACATAATTCATTATATTGAGGAGCAGGTAACCCATGGTCAGTTTAGAAACACCGGTCTGTGATTTCGGGCGCGCGGCAATCGATTTTTCCTTGCCCGACACCGAGGGCAAGATATGGACGCTGGCGGAATGCGCCGGCGAAAAAGGTCTTCTGGTCATGTTCATCTGCAATCATTGCCCTTATGTCAAGGCAGTGCGTGAGCGCCTGGTCAGAGATACGCTTGAGCTTAAAGCGCTGGGGATCAATAGCGTGGCCATCATGTCTAATGATCCTAGCCAATACGAAGAAGATTCCCTGGAGAATATGGGCAGGGTCGCACGGCAATTTGGCTTTCCATTTCCCTACCTGCTGGATGAAACCCAGGATGTAGCCAAGGCTTACGGGGCAGTCTGTACCCCGGATTTCTTCGGTTATAACGCGGACTTGTCACTGCAGTACCGTGGTCGACTTGACGAAAGCCGTAAGGAGACCGCACCTGAGGGCGTGCGCCGGGACCTGTTTGAGGCGATGAAACAGGTGGCTGAAACGGGATCCGGGCCCAAAGAGCAGGTACCCAGCATGGGGTGCTCCATCAAGTGGACCAGTGAAAGTTAGCGATCCGGCCAGGTTGCCAGCATATAACTATATGAAATTCATAAAGATTTATATTCACTGATTGATCTGATCGTTTTACACGATTCCGTAACAATCCTGCGTTTATATACCTATTAGTTATCTTCCCTATCAGTTGTATTGCGGGGGAGTCCCGATTCAGCGAGAATACGCGACCTTTGACCCGATTCGGGGGATGCTGGGCTGTTTTTCATACCTGCACAGGGCGGGTATGTGTTTATAAATCAGTATGTTAGGTGATATCACCTTCAGCATATTCGGGTAAATAGAATTCACAACATCTTGAGGAGAACGCCATGCCAACGCGTTTTGAACTAGCTAATGCCATTCGTGCCCTGAGTATGGATGCCGTACAGAAAGCCAATTCCGGTCATCCCGGCGCCCCGATGGGCATGGCTGATATTGCAGAAGTTCTTTGGAACGATCACATGAAGCACAATCCGGTCAATCCGGACTGGTCTGATCGGGACCGTTTCGTCCTGTCAAATGGCCATGGTTCCATGCTCATCTACTCCCTGTTGCATCTGACGGGTTACGATTTGACCATGGATGACCTTAAGAACTTCCGTCAACTCCATTCCAAGACCCCCGGTCACCCTGAATATGGCTATGCCCCAGGCGTGGAAACCACCACTGGTCCGCTGGGTCAGGGCATTACCAATGGTGTCGGTATGGCAATCGCTGAACGTGCGCTGGCGGCAGAATTCAATCGTGATGGCCATGACATCGTCAATCACAATACCTTTGTCTTTCTGGGTGATGGCTGCCTGATGGAAGGTATCTCGCATGAAGCCTGCTCTCTGGCTGGTACGTTGGGGCTTGGCAAACTGATCGCTTTCTGGGACGACAACGGTATCTCCATTGATGGACACGTTGAGGGATGGTTTGCAGATGATACTCCCAAGCGTTTCGAGTCCTATGGCTGGCATGTGGTTGCCGGTGTCGATGGTCATGATCCGGATGCGATCAGCAAGGCGATCGAGGAAGCAAAGTCGGTTAGCGACAAGCCTTCAATGATCTGTTGCAAGACTACGATTGGTTTTGGTTCTCCGAACAAGGCGGGTTCCCATGCCTGCCATGGTGCGCCACTTGGCGAGGAGGAAAATGACCTTACCAAGAAAGAACTGGGCTGGGCGCATGGCCCGTTTGAAATCCCGCAAGATATCTATGCCGGCTGGGATGCTAAAGAAAAGGGCGGTGCTGCCGAGTCTGAATGGAATGAGCGTTTTGCCGCCTATGAGGCAGCGCATCCGGAACTGGCTGCGGAATTCAAGCGTCGTATGGGAGATGAGCGTCCGGCCGACTGGGCAGACAATGCCGCTGCATTTGTTAACGAGTGCAATGAAAAGGCGGAGAGCAAGGCGACTCGCCAGGCTTCACTGGCCGCCATTGAGGCTTATTCACATGCACTGCCGGAGCTGTTTGGCGGCTCCGCTGATCTCGGTTGCTCCAACTTGACTGAATGGTCCGGTTACAAGCCGATGCGTGCGGATTCACCGGCATCCAATTACATTAATTATGGAGTTCGTGAATTTGGCATGTCAGCCATCATGAACGGTATCGCCCTGCATGGCGGCTATGTGCCGTTTGGCGCCACCTTCCTGATGTTTTCAGAATATGCGCGTAATGCTATCCGCATGGCTGCATTGATGAAGCTTCGTTCGATTTTTGTGTTTACGCATGACTCTATTGGCCTGGGCGAAGATGGCCCAACACACCAGGCGATCGAACAAATCCCGACATTACGCATGATTCCGAATATGGAAGTCTGGCGTCCTTGCGATACTGTGGAAAGTGCCGTCGCCTGGGCAGCTGCCATTGACCGTAAAGATGGCCC
This sequence comes from Gammaproteobacteria bacterium, assembly GCA_041572715.1. Classification (GTDB taxonomy): domain Bacteria; phylum Pseudomonadota; class Gammaproteobacteria; order JAJDYQ01; family JAJDYQ01; genus JAJDYQ01. Next base: position 1,554 of record JBFFRZ010000093.1, on the reverse strand, counting down.
GAGCTGCCTGATTTTCTCCCGCCAGGGGCTGCCGCACCAGGAACGTACTGCCGAGCAGATCGCCGATATCAACAGAGGTGGTTATATTCTGAAAGATTGTGATGGCACACCTGATGTGATCGTCATCGCTACCGGTTCGGAAGTGGGTATTGCCGTGGAGGCTGCAGCAGCAAGCAGCAAAAACGTTCGCGTTGTATCCATGCCATCCACGACTACTTTTGATGCCCAGGACGAGAGCTACAGGGAAAGTGTGTTGCCATCATCTGTAACAGCCCGCGTTGCGGTTGAAGCTGCGGTAACTGGGGGCTGGTACAAGTATGTTGGTATGAATGGCAAAGTCGTGGGCATAGACCGTTTCGGAGAATCGGCGCCTGCCGGAGAGTTGTTCAAGCTGTTTGGTTTTACAGCTGAAAACGTCGGCAACGCGATTGACGAAGTCTGCGCATAATAATTTGAGGCCCTCATTGCAGGGCCTCGTTGTTTCAGAACTATTACTAGGAGATAAACTATGACAATTAGAGTTGGTATCAATGGCTTTGGACGTATCGGCCGTATGGCATTTCGTGCCATTTCCAAGGATTTCTCTGATATTGAAGTGGTTGGAATTAACGACCTGCTGGATGCGGATTACCTTGCATACATGCTGAAATATGATTCAGTACACGGTAACTTTGATGGCGATATTGCAGTTGACGGCAATAACCTGGTGGTTAACGGCAAGACGATACGTCTGACCGCAGAGCGTGATCCGGCCAACCTGGCATGGGGCGATATCAATGTGGATATCGTAATTGAATGTACCGGTTTCTTCCTGACCGAAGAAACCTGCCAGAAACACATCGACGCTGGCGCAGGCAAGGTTGTTCAGTCCGCTCCTTCCAAGGACAGTACGCCGATGTTTGTTTATGGCGTAAACCATGAAACCTATGCAGGCCAGAAGATTGTTTCTGCCGCATCATGTACGACCAACTGCCTGGCACCTGTAGCCAAGGTTCTGAATGACAAGTGGGGTATCAAGCGCGGCCTGATGACGACTGTTCACGCTGCTACCGCTACTCAAAAAACGGTTGACGGTCCCTCCATGAAAGACTGGCGTGGTGGTCGCGGTATCCTGGAAAACATCATCCCTTCTTCCACCGGTGCGGCCAAGGCAGTTGGCGTGGTATTGCCTGAACTGAATGGCAAGCTGACCGGCATGGCATTTCGTGTGCCTACTTCCGATGTATCGGTTGTGGACCTGACCTGCGAACTGGAAAAAGAAGCATCCTATGATGATATCTGTGCTGCCATGAAGGAAGCTTCTGAATCTGCAGGCATCGGTGAGACACTCGCCTACACAGATGAGAAAGTGGTATCTACCGACTTCCGTGGCAACGGTCACTCTTCTATCTTTGATGCGGAAGCAGGCATTGCTCTTGATGGCACGTTTGTAAAGCTGGTTAGCTGGTATGACAACGAGTATGGCTATACATGCAATATGCTGCGCTTTGTGCGTCACGTAGCAGCCAACTGATCCTGCTTGCCTGATATATGGTTCCGAGGTCGGGGTCATCT
>JBFFRZ010000092.1:0-9252 GCA_041572715.1 Gammaproteobacteria bacterium | reverse complement strand
GGTCCAGATTGATTTCATCCAGTGTCAGATCGAAGGTAACGGCCTGGCTGGCAAAATCAGTCACGGCCAGCTTCCCCGTCAGACTGGTGTCATCCAGTTTGGCCTTCAGGTTATTCAGGCTGGCGCTACTGGTGGTGGCGGCGAGTTCAAACGAGGCCCCAACCCGGGTGAGTGCCTTATCATCCGCCATTTGCGGTTCGGGCTGCCCCAGTGCCTTGATGAGTTCGCGCGCATTGAAGTCCGCAATGGAAAGCGCGCCATTAAACTGAGGTTTATCACCCATGATGGCCTTGCCATTCAGGTCACCTTTGATACCCAGCCCCAGCGTGCTGATATCCAACGCAGAGATCTGCAGCGTCTGCTGTTTGAGATTCACCACCAGTGGGGTAGCCGCTACGGATAGCTGTACCTGCCCGTTGGGCAGAGTCTTGCCTTTCGCATCCAGCGCCAGCTTCAGATTGGTCAGCGTATACATCGCCTGTTCGACATCGGCTTGAATCACCGCATTCATCTCAAGCTGCCCCTCTACCGCAGGATCGCCACTGGCAAAGGCCGTATTGAGCTCGATATCGACCGGATCGCCTTCTGCCAACGGGCCAGTAATAAGATTGAACGATTTGATTTCATACCGCTGGCCATTCTGGTCGTCCTGCCAGAGGATATTGGCGTTTTCGACCCGGATGCCACCAATTGCCAGCGATTCCAGTTGGGCTTGATCCGCAGATTCAGCCTTTTTAGCTTCCGGTTTCGCTTGTTTGTCCGCCGGTTTTTTCGCCAGGTCATCCCAGTTGGTGACGCCCTGTTTGTTGCGCTGTAAATTCAACGCCAGTCCCTGCAGTATGATTTCGTCCATTTCCACTTTCTTGTCGAGTAATGGCATCAGGGCCACCTGGATATTAACGGCATCCATGCTGGCAAAGGCCTTGCCCTCAAAACCGGCGGCATTGCTCAGGCTGGTCTTGCCCAGGTTCAGCCCAACCTTGGGAAATACGCTCAGTCCGATATCACCCTCAATCACCAGGTCACGCCCGGTTTGCTGCTTTACGGCCTCGATGATCTGTGGCTTGTAATCATTCGGGTCGATCACCATCGGCAGGATCACGGCCGCTGCCACAATCAGAATGAAAACCAGTACCAGTAATCCAAATATCAGTTTGATCAGTTTTTTCATGAATCCTCTTTCAACCTTGTGCTTTATTTGCTGCCGGAAACCTTATGCCAGTTTCATCGCCTGCAGAATTTTTTCTGGGTGGTCTGCTGCCCGCGGCACTTTGCGCCAGTGCTTCACGACTTTGCCGTCAGGCCCGACCCACACCGTAGAGCGTATGACGCCAATGGTTTTTTTGCCATACATCATTTTTTCACCCCAGGCACCGTACTTTTCCATGACTTTCCTGTCCGGGTCACTAAGCAGCGTAAAGGGCAATTGATACTTGTCGATAAATTCCTGGTGCGAGGCCTGGTCGTCCGGCGAAACGCCCAGCACAACGATGCCGGCTTTTTGAAAAGCATCCCAGTTATCGCGAAAATTACAGGCCTCCTTGGTACAGCCTGGAGTGTCGTCTTTCGGGTAGAAATACACAATGACGTCCCTGCCCCTGAAGTCCTTGAGCGCAACCTTCGCGCCCGCCTGATCCTTCAGGGTAAATAACGGGGCTGCCTCACCCTCGGTGACCGCCATAACCTCCTCCTTGTAACCACATCATATTCAATTGCACATTTTGGACAGCCGGGTCGCTATTCGCAAGTTTAACGTGCTATCTTTCACACATTGACTGAGGGTAAAAGCTGTACACCACCATAAACCAACAAATAATACAGATGGAACATATCAGCGACATTCATACCGCCTTTCTTACCGGTTCAGGACGTTACCAGATCAGCTCCCGTATTCTGGTGGTCGACAGCTCGCCCTCAGCACGCGCCATGATTACCCGATCATTTGAAAATACGGCAACCATGATTCAATGCGATGCCTGTGGTTCAGCCAAGGAAGCACTGGAATTTCTCGAAAACAAGCACTATGACCTGGTCACCACATCCATGATGCTGCCGGACATGGATGGCTTAAAGCTGTGCAAAAAAATCCGCAGTAATACCAAGACCCGGGTTATCCCGGTGATTATTATTTCCGGTAACGCTGACGAACGTCTGCTCAGGGAAGGGTTTTCCGCCGGCGTAACCGACTATTTCAACAAAACCCGCGGGCACGCCGAGCTCGTCAGCTTTATTTCCAACTACCTGGAGCGAACCATCGGTTCAGCACACCGCGTTATGCTGGTTGAGGACAGCACGACCGTGGCCACCCTGATCAAGAAGATCCTGCAGAAACAGGGTATGCGGGTGGTGCACTTCGCCAAGGCAGAAGAGGCGTTTGAACTGCTGAAGGAAATCGATGCCAATGACGACCCCTCAAATTCTTTCGATATCGTGGTGACCGATTTCCATCTGGAAGACAAGATGACCGGCGGCGACCTGCTTTACGCCATCAGGACCCAACTGCAAAAAAGTCCACAGGAATTACCCGTGCTGGTCATGACCGGCAATGACAGCGTTGAACAGCAGGTTGAATTTTTCACGGCCGGGGCCAACGATTTCATTGTCAAACCCGCAGTGGAACAGGTGCTTGTTGCACGCATCAAATCACTGGTACTAATCCGACAACAGTACCTGACGCTGCAGCGTCAGAAACAACAGATGGAACTGCTCAGCCTGACCGATAACCTCACTGGCACCTTCAATCGCCGCTATCTGAGTGAACATGGCGTCAAGCTGGCGGCCGACCCCGGAAGCCTGCCAATGGCAGTCGTCATCCTGGATATCGATCACTTCAAATCAGTCAACGATACACATGGTCACATGAAAGGCGACAAGGTACTCATCAACGTCGGACAGTCATTAAGGCTGAATGCGCCCGAGAATGCGGTCACGATTCGCTATGGCGGCGAAGAGTTCTGCATCCTGCTGCCGGGTCTCAGTGCTGAGCAGGCGGAACCGATCTGTGAAATCATTCGCAACAAGGCAAAACTGATAGACACCGATGGTATATTCGTCACCCTCAGCATCGGCGTCAGTCAGATCAATGAACATGGTGTGCCTGATCTGGAAACCGCGCTGAACAGAGCCGATGTGGCCCTATACAGCGCGAAGAAAAATGGTCGTGACCGGGTAATTGTTGCCGGCTGATTGCGGCAGTCCTTCACTAAAACATTATGAATGACCGGCTCAATCATCTCAGGGATGACATCCGTTTTGAGGCCAGCCTGGCTGGCCAGAACCTGAGCTTCAACAGCACCTGGGGCCTGTTCTCACCACGCGAAATCGATGAAGGTACGCAGCTGTTACTCAAGCATGTGTCTGTAGATGCCACTGATAACTGCCTGGATCTCGGCTGTGGCTACGGGCCGATCGGCATCACCCTCGCCCGGCTCGCCCCGCAAGGTCAGACCTTGCTGGTGGACAAGGATTTCATCGCCATTGAATACAGCCAGAAAAATATCGAACAAAACAGGATCAATAATGCCCGGGCCATGCTCAGCAATGGCTTTGATCACATTGATGCTTCTCTGCGCTTCGATCTGATTGCTTCCAATATCCCGGCGAAGGTAGGAAAGGAACTGCTGACGCTGATCCTGCATGACGCCCGATCGCGATTAAATCCCAACGGCAGGATTTACGTGGTGACCATTAATGGCCTGAGGCAGTTCATGAAACGTTATCTGACCGAAATCTTCGGTAACTACAAAAAACTCAAACAGGGAAGACAGTACACGGTGGCCATGGCGACCAGGGTTGCAGACGACGGTCAGGCGCCCAGCAAATCCTGAGGCACATCACGCGGGCTGGATTCGGCCAAAGCCTCTACTACCGCATTACCATCCGCAAAGCGATCTGAAGGCTTTTTTGCAAGCAACTGTGCCAGCACATCATTCAGGTCATCCAGTTCGGCAGGCAGTAAAGGTATTGGATCCTTGACGTGCGCCATCAGTACCTGCAACGAGGTGTCACCCACAAACGGTCGACAGCCCTGCAACATTTCATAGAAGATGACCCCCAGTGCATACAGGTCGCTACGCTGGTCCATCTTTGATCCTGTTGCCTGCTCCGGGCTGGCATAGAACGGGGTTCCGACCATTTGCCCTTCCCGCGTCAATTCACGGTCCTGTCCCTTCGTGTCCTTGGCCACACCAAAATCCACCAGCGCCAGTGCACCGTCCGAGCGGAACAGGACATTGGCCGGTTTCAAGTCACGATGCAATACACCATGCTGGTGCGCCGCGTACAGGGCCGCGGCAATCTGCGAGGCATAGCGCACCGCTTCCTGCCGGTTGAGGCTACGCCTGATACGGGATTTCAGGTCACCGCCCGGCAGGTATTCCATAACGGTGAAGATCAACTCGCCGTCCTCTACCTGCTCTTCCATACTCACGACATGCTTGTGTTTAATGGACTGCAGGATCTCAAACTCCAGCTTGAAACGCTCCTTCACATTGTGATCCGACATACTGGGATCGAGAAGCTTGATGGCAAACAGGCGGTCATCTGACATACGCTGGGCTTTGAATACCGAGGCCATGCCACCGACTCCAAGGAACGCCAGCACACGATAGTTACCCAGAAAGGCCTCGCCCTGCTCGATATCTTCTGCAGTGAATGGCCATGCACGCCCCCCGGTGGTGTCAGACTGCCGAATCCAGGCGCCGGAAAAGGCGGAATCCTTGCTTTTTCCCTGTTCAGTGTCTTTCCCGTTGAACTCGTAATGCCCCTTCCTGGGCAGATTACCCACATGCGGGGATTTTTCAGTATGCGGCCCAATCTCATATCGCTCTTCAACATCCGGCAACTCCTCAATTTGCAGTTCCGCTTCTGCTACAGAGCGGGCCTGATCATCCGGACCAGACTCTTTTCGGGCCCCCAATGCCTGTTCCTGTATCTTGCGAACGGCCTCACCTGATAACTGAACCGTGGGTTCGGCTTGTGCTTTGCCGGGCTGTCCCTCTTCTGACGGCGCTGTGATGTTGTTGAAGATCTGCGTGATATGCCCAAACACCCCGGTTTTTTCTTTTTCCACATCATCATTGACCAGGTGATCGATCGTCGACAGGATCTCGGTCCTGTCATGTACTGCCGAATCACCTTCAGCAGATGAATGATTGTCCACTTCAGCGCTGTTGATTCGCACCAGCGCATCAGTAAGGCGCTGCGCATTTAGTTCAGTGCCCTCAATATAATCTGCGGCCCCCTGTCGCATCACATCGACGGCACGGTTGATGCTGGGCGCATAATCGATACCGATACACGGGGGTAATTCGGACTGTCCACTGGGCATCAGTTCCGGGACAATTCGAGCCCATTTCTTGCCCAGAGCCAGAATAATTAGGTCAGTATCATCGAAAGCCGGCAGGGGCTCCCGGTCGGGATTGATCGAGCGAACATCAACCTCCGGCAATACCAGGGCAACAACCTGCGCCAGGTGGCCCAGGGCAGCGTCATCGCCACTAACCAGCAATACGCGCTGAAACTCGCCAGATAACAAGGCCTTGTGTTGCCCAGTCAAAATTTATCCCCTCTCACGCTGAGTAATAATGTACAAAACCATACTTTACTCATATTTGTGGGCTTTCTGCCACCCTCATCACAGATTTCGCAGGAAATCATGATCTATCAGCTCAGGTATGGCATCTGCCAGAGCCTGAATCACTTCAGCGCCCGAGTTGAAACGTTCCCCGGGTTCTTTTGCCATTAGTTTTCCGATCAGCGGGTTTAATGGGTCATCCTTCGCTGACAGTTGTGGCACCGGCCCACGCACATGCTGCTGCATGATTTCAATGGTGGAGTCACCGGTATAGGGCCTGTGACCTTCCAGCATTTCGTAAAGCATCACGCCCAGTGCATATAGATCGCTGCGTGCATCCAGTTGTTTACCCAGTGCCTGCTCGGGACTAATGTAATGCGAAGTACCCACGACAAAGCCAGCCTGGGTCAAATCACTCTTGTCCTCCGCCATCAGCTTTGCGATACCAAAGTCGAGCAAAGCCAGGGTACCGTCTTCACGAATCAGTACATTGGATGGCTTGAGGTCCCGGTGCAGGATGTCGTGTTCATGGGCCGCATTCAGGGCGGCTGCTATCTGTGCAGCATATCGAACGACCCGGGTACGCTCGATTCCTCGTTCAATTTGCTGTTTCAGGTCACCCCCAGGGAAATATTCCATCACCACATAGGTCAGTTCCCCGCTGCTCACGAGGTCCTTGATGGATACGATGTTCGGGTGTTTTACGGACTGGATTAACTGGTATCCGCGTAAAAATCGTTCACGGTTGTTTGAGATACCGTGACTGTCATCAAGCAGCTTGATAGCGCACACATGGTCATCATTCCTGTCCTGCGCCTTGAATACCGAGGCCGTACCACCGACTTCAATGAACTGCAGTATCCGGTACTGGTCTATCCCGGCCTCGCCCTGTTCTATTTGCTCTCGGGTAAAGGGCCAGCCATCACCGATCGGAATATCCTCTGTTTGAACACTATGATTTTTCGGCAGTTCAAGTTCGGTGGATTTTCCTCGTTCAAGAATCGAGATCAGACCGGTCGTCAAAAATTCATTGCGCCCGGTGACTTCGGGCACTTTTGCTTCAACCTCGTACTGCGCCTTGAGCTTTTCACGGTCGAGAATATTCATCAGTCCGGTGGTCAAAAACGATGCGCGCTCATTCTCCACCTGCTCGTGCTCCATGGTGTCCAGTACGTCAGATGTCATCACCGGTAACATCTCGGTCGGCTCATCGTTCATGCCACTGATACTCGGCACGCTCTGCATGACCATCGTTTCCTGCTCCAGGCCTCGGGTAACCTGTTGCTCCGTGGTAGGCTCTGATTGTTCAGGGATTGGTGGGGTACTACTGACTGCCGAACGACGATATCGATCATCCGCGGCGATCAGCAGGGCGCGGGACAACCGGCGGGTATTCAACCGGGTGACGTCAATGTAATCCGCCCCTCCGCCCCTGATCAGGTCTCCCGCATCGTCAACCGTGGCCTTGTTGTCCAGAAAAATAACGGGTGGCAGGGCCGCGACATCTGATTGCTCAACATACCAGTGTTTGATGGACTGCCTGGATTCGGAAAGGTCAATCAATACCAGGTCAACCTCAGACCAGTCATACGCCTCATCCGGCAAACCCTGCACCTCGGGATCCAGCGCTGAAAGACAGGGTCTGGGTAACAGTTTCAGCAGGGACATCGCCAGTCTACGACGATAATTCACCACCGAGCTGATGATCAGGATTTGCTTGAAACCGGTTGCTTCAAGCTGTGTTAAAAGTTCATTCATGTCAAAGCCGTGTTTGTCGGTATTTGTTATATTCGGCTCTCCATATCAGTGCGCAAAGGATAACAGATTTAGACAGCCGTAAAAGATGATGCAGCAGTCTGCGGGGTTCTGCTCAGGGCGCAATGACTGCTATCATGCCGAGTCATTGAGCTTGCCGACATATGATTAAACAAACTGAAAAATTCAACCTTGGCCAGGGCCTGCCATTAAGCGGCGTACTGGATAGCCTGCCATACAATGAGCAGGGACTGATCCCTGCGATTGCCCAGCAATACAACAGCAAGGAAGTACTAATGTTGGCCTGGATGAATCGCGAATCACTGGAAGAAACACTGGCAACCGGCCGAGTCTGCTACTTTTCCCGTTCCCGGCAGAAACTATGGCGCAAGGGCGAAACTTCCGGGCAAGTACAGAATCTTAAGGAAATGCGGCTGGACTGTGACGGTGATACCCTGTTGCTCATGGTTGACCAGACCGGGCCCGCCTGTCACACCGGACGCAAAAGCTGTTTTTACAACCTCGTCAAGGATGATGAAGTCATTGTGGATGCAGACCCCATCATTGATCCGCAACAACTCTACGGAAAGTAACCAATCACATTATGACGTTACATATTCACAACACGCTCACGCGTGAGAAAGAAAAATTTGTACCAATTGATCCTGAACGGATCACCATGTATGTCTGCGGGCCAACTGTTTATAACTATGTCCATATCGGTAATGCCCGTCCTGCGGTCGTGTTTGACGTCCTCTACCGGCTGTTACAGAGGGAATATCCGAAGGTCGTCTATGCGCGCAACATTACCGATATCGATGACAAGATCATGGTTGCGGCACAGGAGCAGAGCACTACAATCGAGGCAGTCAGCCAAAGATATACCGAGGCCTATCATAAGGATATGGAGGCACTGGGCGTACTGCCCCCGACCATAGAACCATTTGCTACCGATCACATTCAACCCATGATCGAGATGATCCAGGCGCTGGTGGAACATGGGCATGCCTACGAAGCTGAGGGCAATGTACTGTTCAATGTCCCGTCCATGCCGGAATACGGGCAGCTATCTGGGCGCAAGCTGGATGAAATGCAGGCAGGTGCACGGGTTGAAGTAGCGGATTACAAGCAGGACGCAAATGATTTCATCCTGTGGAAACCATCGGACGATGAACAACCCGGATGGGACAGCCCCTGGGGTCGAGGCAGGCCCGGCTGGCATCTCGAATGCTCCGCCATGATCAGCACTCATCTGGGCAAGGTCATTGATATCCACGGCGGTGGTCAGGACCTGATCTTCCCGCATCACGAAAATGAAATCGCCCAGGGACGCTGTGCCCATGAAACCGAGGGATACGTTAACTACTGGATGCATAATGGTTACCTGACCATTGATGGCGAAAAGATGTCCAAATCACTGGGCAACTTTTTTACCATCCACGATGTACTGGCTCATGCGCCCGGGGAAGCAATGCGCTATGCACTGCTGAGTGCCCAGTACCGCCAACCACTGGACTGGTCCGAGGAGACCCTGAAACAGGCAAGGGCCAGCATCGATCGCCTGTACAACGCACTGCGGCATGTCAGTGACATTAAGCCGGCACCCGGACATTCAGACACCCCGCCGGATATTATCGCGGCCCTGGAGGATGACCTGAATACACCAATTGCCCTCGCTGCCCTGCATGAGCTGGCCACCGAACTCAACAAGGCCGATGATCATGGGCTCAAGGCACGCCTGAAAGCAGAACTGCTGGCTGGTGGTGAAATCATGGGGCTACTGCAGCAAGACCCGGAAGACTGGTTTCGCTGGCAACCGGCGGACACTGCCGGGTTAACCGATGACGAAATTAATGACCTGATTGAGCAGAGAAATGCGGCGCGGACCGAGAAGAATTTTCAGCGTGCCGATGAAATCCGCG
>JBFFRZ010000091.1:0-9323 GCA_041572715.1 Gammaproteobacteria bacterium | reverse complement strand
GTTTTCGCAAGGTTTTATCCCAGTGCTTTCCGAGTACAAGGTGCAAAAGTCGCATGAAGAGGTGCAGACACTGGTTTCGAAGGTCATGGGTACCCTTGGAATGGTACTGCTGATATTGACCGGCGCAGGAGTGCTAATACTGCCGCCGCTGTTCGACTGGATCGGTACCGGCTGGTTTGAAGGCGAAGAACAGCAAAAGTTTCTGCTGGCTGGCGACCTGATTCGCTGGACTTTCCCGTATATCTTTTTTATCTCGCTGACTGCGCTGGTGTCCGGCGTATTGAATACCTATCGACTTTTCGCCTTGCCTGCCTTTACGCCGGTCCTGCTGAACATAGTGCTGATTGGTGCGGCTATCGGTTTTTCACCGCTATTTGATGAGCCGGTAACCGCGATCGCCATTGGCGTGTTTGTTGCCGGCGTTGTGCAACTGCTGTTTTTGCTACCCGCGTTGTATCGTTTGAGGTTGCTGGTCGTGCCCGTCTGGGGCTGGATTCATGAGGGTGTGAACCGCATCAGCCGCTTGATGGTGCCGGCGATCTTTGGTGCCTCGGTAGTGCAGATCAATCTGATGATAGACACCGCAATAGCCTTCCTGCTGGTCAGTGGCAGCGTGTCCTGGCTGTACTATTCGGACCGCCTCGTGGAATTTCCACTGGGTATATTTGGTATCGCCCTGTCGACCGTCTTGCTGCCCGGTTTGTCAGGTCGTTTTGCTTCAGATCAGACCAAAGCCTTTTCGCAGTTGCTGGACTGGGGGACTCGCTGGGCCCTGATTATCAGCATACCTTCGGCAACAGGTCTGTTTGTGCTTTCCGGTCCGCTCATCGCCACGCTGTTTGGATATGACGCCTTCTCGCTGCATAGTATTGAAATGTCGGCATTGAGCCTGATGGCCTATGCTATAGGACTGCCGGCATTTATCGGCGTGAAGGTGCTGGCGCCAGGATTTTTCGCGCGCCAGGATACGAAAACCCCGGTGCGGGCCGCAGTCGCGGCAATGATTGTCAATGTAAGTCTGAATATTGTTTTCGTGTTGAGCCTGCTCGCGGTTGACTTCGATGGCGTACATGCTGGCCTGGCACTGGCCACGAGCCTGGGGGCGTATGTCAACAGCGGGCTGTTGCTCTACTGGTTGTTGAAATCAGGCGTCTACCAGCCGGGACAGGGCTGGCGAAGATTTTTTATTCAGGTTTTACTTGCGAGTATTTCAATGGGAGGCATACTCTGGGTGCTGGTTGCCGACACTGGCCTGTGGTTTGAGTGGGGCTTCATGCAAAGGACTGCCCGCTTGATGCTTTGGGTAGGCGCTGGCGTCGGGATTTTTGCAGTTGTATTAATGCTGCTCGGGGTTAGACCCGGCCAGCTTGCTAAACCCGCTTGACATAAACGACTATATTACTGTTAGGAGGAGGCGAGGATGAGCAGTGTAATTGAATATCTATTGTATCCGGCAGACAGCAAGCCAGTGCATTTTCGTGTCACACTGGATCCATTCTCCGACACTTATATATTTCCAGATGATGAGACTGCGCCAGAGTGGACGCATCTGGAAACCCACAAATGTAGCCATTGCCCCCTGTCGAGTGAGGACTACGAGTTATGTCCTTTGGCTGAGCGGCTGATTCCCTTCGTCAACAAGCTGAGTCACCTTAATTCGACCGAGGAACTGAGGGTGGATATCACCCAGTATGATCGTACCAAGCAGATGGTTGCATCTGTGCAGGATATCCTCAGTTCCCTACTGGGTCTTTTTATTGCAACCAGTGATTGTCCGCATACCCATTTTCTCAGGCCGATGGCCTATTTCCATTTACCCCTGGCAGATGCGGACGAGACCATTTACCGAGTGATGTCGATGTACCGGCTGGCCCAGTTTTTTAAAAAAGCCAGGACCGGCAGGGCCTATGCGGGCTTCGGCAAACTCGAATATCTCTACGAACAGATGACTGAGGTGAATCATAGGCTGAGTGAGCGGATGCGCATGGCTTTGAAAGATATGGACCAGGGTCAGGACGGCACCATCAATGCTATCGCCATGCTGGATGCCCTGTCCCAGTACGTGCCGGCCTCATTGGTGGATGCGACCGAAGAGCTGGAACCAATTTTCATGGGGTACTGGGACTGAAACCACGCCTTCTGGATTAGCCGCATGCGACCAGTATCGCTATAATGCGCGGCCATTTTTCAACTCCAGCCGTGTCATGCGATTCCTTCGTGGTCTGCACAATCTGCCCCCATCCCCAGAGCCCTGTGCGCTGACGATCGGCAATTTTGACGGCCTGCACTTTGGCCATCAGGAGGTCATCCGGGAATTGTCCGAGGCCGCTGAGGCACGTGGCCTGCCTACGACGGTTATGTTGTTCGAGCCCCAGCCGGTGGAGTATTTTGCAGGGGACAAGGCGCCACCAAGGCTGTATCGGTGCAGGGAAAAGCTGTCTGCAATTCGTCAGCTTCCGGTTGACCGGGTGGTGATGCTCACATTCAATGCCCGGCTCGCGGCACTCGAGGCGGAAGATTTTGTAAAAGAAATTCTCATCGACCGCCTGAATGTGAAATACCTGCTGGTTGGTGATGATTTTCGCTTTGGACGAGAACGCAAGGGAGACTTGCAACTGTTGCAGGAGCTGGCAGGCAAATATGGATATGAGCTGGGTCACTTGCAAAGTGTTATACAATCCGGCCAACGTGTGAGCAGTACCCTGATCAGGCAACACCTGACCGCAGGTGAATTTGTCGAAGCGGCAAAATTACTGGGAAGGCCTTACCGTATGACAGGCAAGGTTGTTCACGGCAGCAAGATCGGACGAGACCTGGGATTTCCCACGATCAACTTGCCGGTCGACCGGTTTCATTCGCCGGTGAAGGGCGTGTTTGCGGTCCGGGTATATGGTATCGAGCCGGGGCAGCCGCTAGACGGGGTCGCCAGCCTGGGCTCGAGACCCACCATAGACGGCAAGCACTGTCTGTTGGAGGTGCATCTATTTGACTGGTCGGGTGATTGTTATGGCAAGCGGGTAGAGGTGGAATTCGTGCAATACCTGCGCGATGAAGAAAAATACGAAAGTATGGAAGCGATGCAGCAGCAGATCGAGCGTGATGCTGCTCAGGCAAGGAAGATATTAGCCAATGAGTGAACAGAATACAGATTACAAGGCAACACTGAATTTGCCTAAAACCGCTTTCCCGATGAAGGCAAACCTGGCGAACCGCGAACCGGAGATGCTCAGGTTCTGGGATGAATTACAGCTGTATTTGAAGCTCAGGGAGCAGGGTAAAGACAAGCCGAAATATATCCTGCATGACGGGCCTCCTTATGCGAATGGCGAAATTCATATAGGTCATGCGGTTAACAAGGTGCTCAAGGATATCATTGTAAAATCCAAGGGTTTGAGTGGTTTCGATGCACCTTATGTCCCCGGATGGGATTGTCATGGCTTGCCCATAGAACACAATGTTGAAAAGAAAAAGGGCAGGCCCGGAGACAAGATTGACGTGCATAGTTTTCGCAATGCCTGCAGGGAATACGCCGGCAAGCAGGTTAGCAAGCAACGGGAAGATTTTATTCGCCTGGGGGTGAACGGCGACTGGCAAAACCCATACCTGACAATGGACTACCAGTTCGAGGCGAACATTATTCGTTCACTGGGCAGGTTGATCGATAATGGTCATCTGCACAAGGGACATAAACCGGTTTACTGGTGTACCGATTGTCGTTCAGCACTGGCTGAAGCCGAAGTTGAATACAAGGACAAGACTTCGCCGACCATTGATGTCCGTTTCAGGGTGACCGATAGCGGGGCGTTTAACGAAGTGGTCGGGACTACGGTCAGCCAGGCTATCAGTATCCCGATCTGGACGACAACGCCGTGGACGTTGCCCGCAAACCAGGCAGTCTGTTTACATCCCGATCTCGATTACGAAGTGATACAAACCGAAATTAACGGCGCAACCGAGGTGCTGGTACTGGCGGCAGCCCTGAGTGCCGAATGCCTGGGCAGGTTCAACGCGACTCACAGTAAGGTGCTGACTACGGTCAAGGGGCAGGTACTTGAAGGTGTCCAGTTGCAACATCCTTTTTATGATCGCCATGTGCCGGTCATTTTAGGGGAACATGTGACCACTGAGGCCGGTACCGGGGCAGTACATACCGCACCCGGGCATGGTGTGGATGATTTCATCGTTGGCCAGAGATACAACCTGCCGGTAGATAACCCGGTAGGCAATGATGGCTGTTTTGTCGCCGGAACCGAGCTATTTGAAGGACAGTTTGTGATGAGCGCCAACAAGGGCGTGGTGCAATTATTGGCGGACAATGGCTGCCTGCTCGATAATAATCAGCTGCCCCATTCCTATCCACACTGCTGGCGGCACAAAACTCCGGTTATCTTTCGTGCCACCCCGCAGTGGTTTATCAGTATGGATCAGAACGATCTGCGTAAAAACGCACTGGCCGAAATAGACCGGGTAAAGTGGATGCCGGACTGGGGCAAGGCCCGTATCAAGGGCATGGTGGAAAACCGGCCTGACTGGTGTATCTCGCGCCAGCGTACGTGGGGGGTACCAATTGCCATCTTTATTCACAAAGATACTGAAGCCCTGCATCCTGATACCGCATCACTCATTGAGCAGGTGGCATTAAAAGTGGAGCAGGAAGGAATCGATGCCTGGCATGAACTTGAGCCCGCAGAATTGCTGGGTGATGATGCGGCAGACTACGTGCAGGTAACTGATACCCTGGATGTCTGGTTTGATTCCGGTACAACCCATTTTTGTGTGCTGGAAAATAATGACGATCTGCACTATCCGGCCGATCTGTATCTTGAAGGCTCAGACCAGCATCGGGGCTGGTTTCAGTCATCATTGCTGGCAGCGGTGGGTATGAATGGCACTGCTCCGTATAAAAATGTGCTGACCCATGGCTTCACAGTCGATGCCGAGGGCAAAAAGATGTCCAAGTCACTGGGGAACGTAGTCGCACCGCAAAAAATTGTAAAGACACTTGGCGCCGATGTGCTTCGCCTATGGGTAGCAGCAACCGATTATCGTAACGAGATGAGTGTTTCTGATGAGATTCTCAAGCGGATGTCGGACTCCTACCGGCGCCTCAGAAATACATCGCGTTATTTGCTGGCAAATCTGTCGGGCTTTGATCCCGCAACAGACAGGGTAGAGCGACAGCAGATGCTATCGCTGGATCGATGGGCGGTAAAAACGGCTGACCTGTTACAACAGGAAATCATCAAGGCTTATGATGATTTTAATTTTCACCTGATTTACCAGAAACTTCATAACTTCTGTGCAGTGGATATGGGTGCGTTTTACCTGGATATCCTCAAGGACCGTATCTATACGATGCCAACCGATTCGATGGCACGACGTTCCGCACAGACCGCAATGTACGATATCACCGAGGCGCTGGTGCGATGGATGGCGCCGATACTGAGCTTTACCTCGGAAGAGATCTGGCAGCATATGCCCGGTGAAAGGGCTGAGTCTGTTCTCCTTGGGGAGTGGTATCAGGGTCTGGGCGGTCACGAGTCCCTGACGCTGGATATTGATTACTGGAAACAGGTGAAACTTGTCCGCGACGCTGTCTCCAAGGAGTTGGAAAATGCCCGTAATCAAAAAATCATCGGCTCTGCCCTGGCGGCCGAGGTTGACTTGTACTGTAGTGAAGAAATGTCAGAACTACTGAGTCGGCTGGGCGATGAGCTGCGTTTTGTCATGATTACTTCCGAAGTCCGTATCCATCCGACTGGCGACAAGCCAGCCAATGCGTTACCCGCTGAAGGGCTTGAAAATATGTTCCTCATGGTGAGTGCATCAGCGCATGAAAAGTGTGAGCGTTGCTGGCATTACCGGGAAGATGTTGGCACGGTTCAAGGACATGAAACTATCTGCAGCCGTTGCGTGGAAAACGTTGAGGGTGGCGGAGAACAAAGACTGCATGCGTGATTGAAGCGGTGATAAAAGACACGCGTTATGCGCGCCGCTGGCTGTTACTGTCTGTCGCAGTCATTCTGGTCGACCAGTTTACCAAGTGGCTGGCGGAAGCTTCCCTGGTTCCCTATCAGCCGGTGCCGGTCGTGCCCATGTTTAATTTGACCCTGGCTTATAACACAGGGGCAGCATTCAGTTTTCTGAGTGATGCAGGAGGCTGGCAAAGATGGTTTTTCATCAGCCTGACCCTGGTGGTGATTGTTGTGCTGTTCAGTTGGTTGTGGCGAATGCGCGCTGAGGAAAAATTGCACGCAATGTCTATCTCGATGATTCTCGGCGGAGCGATCGGTAATTTAATTGACCGGGTCTGGCTGGGCCATGTTATTGATTTCCTGGATGTGTATTATGACGCGCACCACTGGCCCATATTCAATATTGCGGACTCAGCTATTACGATTGGCGTAATATTGCTCATTGTTGATCTGTTCATACATGATGAGAAGAGGGCGTCAGAAGATGGATGAAATCTGCCCGGGTTCCAGGGTTACCATGCATTTTTCAATTACGCTGGAGGACGGCACGGTTGCTGAAAACTCCTTCGACGGTGACCCACTCGAATTTACCATGGGAGACGGGACTCTGAATGAGGGGCTGGAGCTTGGGCTATATGGCATGAAGGCGGGGGAAGAGGAAATACTCACACTGACGCCCGAACAGACATTTGGTTTTCATGACCCGGATAATATTCATGAAATGCCCTTGAGTGAGTTTGATTCGGCCATGCCGTTGCAGGAGGGCTTAATCATTGGTTTTACCACCCCGGCAGGGGACGAGGTTCCGGGAATGATCAAGCAGCTGGATGCTGGTAAGGTATATGTTGATTTCAACCATCCACTCGCAGGACATGAGCTACTATACAGGGTAAAGATTCTTAACGTGATCAACCAGGAATAGCGGAGCAGCAAATGGAAATACTTCCCTACCTCAAGGAAATGGTTGAAAAAAATGCCTCCGACCTGTTTTTTAGTGTCGGTGCCAGGCCGAATATCAGGATAGAAGGCGAAGCCAGTGCTATCGGCACTGATCTTGTTGATGCTGAAGCGATGATACGCCTTGTCGAACCGCTGCTGAGTGAGGAAGATCGCAGCAGGTTTGAATCCGAGCGTGAGCTCAACTTTAGCTATCACCATGACGGGCTTGGCCGGTTCCGCATCAATCTTTTTCTGTCCCGGGGTCATATGTCCATGGCTGCGCGCTATATCAAGGACACCGTTCCGGGCGTTGTTGAGCTGGGTTTGCCCGAGATCCTGAATGAGCTTGTGCTGGAGAAAAGAGGACTGGTCCTGGTTACGGGCACCACGGGTAGCGGCAAATCAACTACCCTCGCCTCGATGATCGACTACAGGAATACCAATACTACTGGTCATATCCTGACAATTGAGGATCCGATTGAATTTGTATTCGGGCATAAAAACTCCGTGGTCGATCAGAGGGAAGTCGGGTCTGATACCCACAGTCATGATGCCGCACTGAAGAATGCGCTGCGTGAGGCGCCGGACATGATCATGATCGGAGAGATTCGTGATGCCAAGGTGATGAACCAGGCACTCCGGTTCTCGGAAACGGGGCATCTCTGTCTTTCGACCCTGCACGCCAGTAATGCCCACCAGTCACTGGAGCGTGTGCTTAACTTTTTTCCTGAAGCCGAACGCCAGCGTGTACTGCAGGACCTCTCCCTGCACCTGAAAGCCATCATTTCCCAGCGTCTGATCATAGGCAAGGATGGCAAGCGTGTCGTTGCGGTCGAAGTTATGCTGAATTCTGCGCATATTGCGGATCTGATCGCACAGGGCAGGATTACTGATGTCAAGGAAGCTATGGAGAAGCAGGCGCATGATCGAAGAAAAGGGGTACTCACATTCGATCAGTCGATCCTCAAGTTATGGCGAGAGGATAAAATTACTGCCGGCGAGGCATTGAGGAATGCGGACTCACAGCATAATGTGCATATGACCATCGAATTTGAAAAGCCCGGCTCGCTGGATGGCGTGGTCGATGTCGATCTGACGCTGGGTGAGTGATGTAGATTTGCTCGCGTTAAATGGTCGTTCTTCCCAGGTTGTTCGTCTGTAATTGTTTTTCTAAGCCAGTGAAAGTCCTTATTGCAAGGCCCATGAATGGGCCTGCAACATTAACTTGTGCCCCGGCAGGATTTGGAGATATTGCCCGGTTTTCAGGCGTGTAACATGAATACCACCGTAGGACGGGTCTGACTAGGGATCGATCCTTGTCACGCCACCTTCACCACCGAGCAACAGCACATCCGCACCACGATGCGCGAATAAACCGACAGTAACCACCCCCGGTATCTGGTTGATCTCGGTTTCCATGGCCAGCGGGTCAATGATATCGAGTCCCTGGATATCCAGAATCTCGCAGCCATTATCCGTAATGAAGCCTTCACGCAGTACAGGCTGGCCGCCGAATTTCATGAGTTTGCGCGCAACCATGCTACGGGCCATCGGGATGACTTCGACGGGTAACGGGAATTTTCCCAGGCGACCAACCAGTTTTGAATCATCAGCAATACACACAAACTTTTCACTGGCTGCAGCAACGATTTTTTCCCGTGTGAGGGCTCCGCCACCACCCTTGATCAGATGCAGGTTCCTGGTAGATTCATCAGCGCCATCAACATAAATAGACATACCGTTGATCTCATTGAGGTCAAATACCTTTATGCCATGTGCCCGCATACGTTCCGTCGACACCACTGAACTGGAAACAGCGCCGTCAATCTTTCCCTTTACGCCGGCCAGAAAGTCTATGAAGTAATTAACGGTTGAACCGGTGCCGACACCTATTATTTCGCCAGCATTAACAAATTCCATTGCGGCTTCAGCAGCGAGTTTTTTACCTGCTTCCAGTGACATAAGGTTTCCCTCTTGTTTTCAAAGGCGGCAATGATACTCTGTGTAGTTTGAACCGCAAGATTGTCTGCAATGATTGATTTTCATGAACTCGTAGAAGCGATTAAGGCTACCAGGGTCTATGATGTGGCTAAAAAAACCGCTCTTGACCTCATGCCTCAGATGTCCGAGCGCCTCGATAATGAGGTTTACCTGAAACGTGAAGATCAGCAGGATGTGTTTTCATTCAAGATCCGCGGTGCTTATAACAAGATCTCCAGCTTGTCACAGGAGCAAATTAATTGCGGCATTATAGGTGCCTCCGCAGGTAATCATGCGCAGGGGATCGCGGGCGTATCGGGCCATGCCGTCGCTATCCAGCCAGCGAGCTTCTTCAGCGGATCGAACCACTGGTGGCCCGAGATCAGCGTGAACTCGAAGGAATCATCCGGGCCCTGGTTTCGCGAAGCG
>JBFFRZ010000090.1:0-9517 GCA_041572715.1 Gammaproteobacteria bacterium | reverse complement strand
TGGTGGGCTCGAGCGTCGCCGTCATGTCGGCGATGAGCGGACGCAGCCAGTCGCGATCCTCCTCCGGCACGCCGACCAGCGCGCTGATCACGTTGGCGGGCAACAGGAAGGCGAGACCGTCGACGAAGTCGCCGGCCCCGCCCATGTCGTCGAGGAGCGTGTCGGTCATCTCCGCCACCTCGCCGCGCAGCTGCTCGACCCGCCGCGGGGTGAACGCCCGGCTGACCAGCCCCCGGATCCGGGTGTGGTCGGGTGGGTTCATGAACAGCATCGTGCGGAACTCCGGATCACGACCCCGCCGCGCCGCGCCGGTGAGCGATTGGAGCGCCACCCCCTCGTCGGGGCTGCCGGCGCGTTTTGCCGGCACCGTCTTTCCGATGAAATCGCTGTCGAGCGATTCGTACGAGAGTTGAGACTCGCGCGCAAGATTACGCATGCGAACATCATCCGGCTGTTTGATTACCTGGACCTGGGCCCGATAGCTGCGATTTCCATGGAATATTTTCCGGGCAAGGCCCTGTCCAGCATTATCCACCAGGGTTCCATCGAACCGACCAGGGTAGTCAAGCTGGTCAAGGCCATCAGTGAGGCATTGGAGGTAGCCCACCAGGCGGATGTCATTCATCGCGATATGAAACCGGCTAACATCCTGGTTGATGAACGCGATGCGGTCAAGATCGTTGATTTTGGTATTGCCGCCGCCAGCAAACACGCCGAATCACGTTTGACCCGAACAGGCACACTGATCGGCACACCAACCTATATTTCTCCGGAGCAGATCCAGGGAAAGGCCGTTGACGGGCGCACCGATATGTATAGCCTGGGTGTCATCATGTACGAAATGTTATCCGGGCAACCACCCTACCAGGCAGAAGATCCGATGGCTCTGGTATTCATGCATGTCGAAGGCAATGCCAGAAGGCTGGACGAGGTCAATCCCCTGGTGCCCGGGGAACTCGCTGATGTTGTGCACAAATGCATTTCTCCGGATCCGGAGAAGCGTTATCACAGCATGGCGGAACTGGGACAGGCGTTGTCAGAAATTAACCTGTCCTGAGGAACAAACGATAACACTCTCTGTTCATGACCTGGCGTTTCTGGATTACGGGCCTTTCACGTTTACCGTTGATCCAGGTGAATCGATCTGCATTCAGGGAGGATCCGGGTCCGGCAAGACACTCCTGCTGAGAGCATTGGCGGACCTCGACCATCACAGCGGAGAGGTATCACTGGGCGAACGCAAGCAGCAGCAAACATCCCCTGACGCATGGCGCAAGCAAATCGGATATCTGTCACCTGACGCTATCTTCTGGACCGAAACCATGGCGGAATACTTTATGCGATTCAAGGAACCAGCCATCGCTGAACTCTTGCGCTACCTCGAACTGGAACCCTTGCTGGAAAAACCAATGAACAAGTTATCCAGCGGGGAAAAACAGCGCTTCGGCCTGGTCAGGCTGCTGGCGAACCAGCCGGATGCACTGTTGCTCGATGAGCCAACAAGTCATCTCGATCCGGCATCCGTCACATTGGCTGAATCTGCCATCCTCGACTACCAGGAGCATCATGGCTGCCCGATGATCCTGGTATCACATGACAATGAACAGTGTCGGCGCATGACCCGACAATGCTTTAGCATGCAAAACAAAAGGTTGCACGCCGCATGATGATCGATCTCATCATCCTCAGCCCGGCTGATCTGCTGATCGCTGCCAGCCTGGTACTCATCCTGTCCGCATTATCGGTGACTCAACGACTGAACCTGGCGCGCAACCTGCTGGTATCTGCCAGTCGCGCCTTTGTTCAGCTACTGCTGCTCGGCTACGTACTGGATATCGTTTTCGCCTTACGCTCACCCCTCTGGATCATGCTGATAGCACTGCTCATGTTGATAGTCGCCGGGCGCGAGATCATGGTACGCCAGCATCGGCGCCTGGTTGGCTGGTGGGGATTCGGTACGGGCACGGTATCCATGTTCATCTCTTCATTCTGTGTCATGCTGATCACCCTGCTACTGATCATCAATGTCGAACCCTGGTATCACCCGCAATACCTGATCCCGCTCCTCGGTATGCTGCTCGGCAATACCATGAATGGCATTGCCATCAGCCTTGACCGCCTGCTGAATGATGCCTGGACCGAACGTCAACTCATTGAAACCCGGCTTGCGCTCGGCTACACAGCCAGTGAAGCAATTGCAGGATTACGGCGCAACGCGCTCAGGGCCGGCATGATCCCTATCATCAATTCCATGGCGGTAGCCGGTATCGTCAGCCTCCCCGGAATGATGACGGGCCAGATATTGTCCGGCAGTCCGCCACTCGAGGCCACCAAGTACCAGATCCTGATATTTTTTCTCATCGCCGCAGGCACCGGGTTTGGCGCCTATGGTGCCGTTACCCTCGCCAGCAGACGACTGTTTGATGAACGGCAAAGACTTCGGCTTGACCGTCTGCAACAGCCATCAGGTTAAGAAACTTTTGCCAGACAGATAAGTCGCTATAATCCCGGGCAGGTTCTCAACGGGGTATCGTATGACTAACATCGTTATAATTGGTTCCGGCT
The DNA here is from genome assembly GCA_041572715.1 of Gammaproteobacteria bacterium. Classification (GTDB taxonomy): domain Bacteria; phylum Pseudomonadota; class Gammaproteobacteria; order JAJDYQ01; family JAJDYQ01; genus JAJDYQ01. The sequence continues at coordinate 6,952 of JBFFRZ010000090.1, read as the reverse complement.
TTGCCGGTTGCACGGCCGTACGAACACTCAGGAAAAACGGCTACCAGGACACCATCACCCTGGTATCCCCCAAACCCGAGCTGTTTTACTATCCAAGCCTGATCTGGGTGGCGTCGGGTGGGCGGCAGGAATCTGACCTGCGAATAGACCTGAGCGGTTTCTTCTCCAGGAATCGGGTTAACTATATTGCAGATAGCGTTCAGGGTATCAACACCGCAACCGGGCAACTAAGCACCGGCAACGGTGAAATTGATTTTGACTATGTGATCATCGCCAGTGGTGGCCGCTATATTCGAAAACTACCCGGCATAGAGCACGCACACATTGCCTGCAGTGGCTGGGAAGCGACCCGTTCATGGGCCGACAAGCTAGCCAAAATGAATGCTGGCAAGCTGATATTCGGTTTTTCCAGCAATCCAAACGAGCCTGCTGCGATGAGAGGTGGTCCGGTTTTTGAATTCCTCTTCGGAACCGACACCCTGCTGAGAAACCAGGGCCGCAGAGACAGCTTTGAACTCCATTTTGTTTCCCCAGCGCCCAGGCCCGGGGCCAGGATGGGAGAAAAAGCCGTTGACCGGCTGCTTAATGAAATGTCACAACGCAATGTACATACCCACCTCGGCAGTAAGCTAAAGAGCATGGAAGCCGGCCGGGTCATTACGGAAACTGAAACTGTTGAAAGTGACCTGATTCTGTTTATCCCCGGCATGACGGGCCCGGCCTGGGCGGCTGACAGCGGCCTGAGCCTTTCGGATGGGGGTTTTTTCCAGGCCAATGAATATTGTCGTGTAACCGGCAGTGAGGATATCTACGTGGCGGGCGATGCCGGCAGTTTTCCGGGGCCGGACTGGAAACCGAAACAGGCGCATATGGCTGATCTGCAGGCAGAAGCCGCGGCAAAGAATATACTCTCCCGTCTCAGCGGGGGAGATGATCACCATACCTTCAAGACAGAACTGATCTGTATTATCGATTCCAACACGACGGGCACCATGGTGTATCGAGATCCCAAACGTTCTGTGCAAATGAAAGGCAAGCCGTTTCACTGGGCCAAGTCCCTGTTTGAGTGGAATTACCTGAGACCCTATCGGTAATTACCCGCATATACGGTTATCTGCCGCGGGTGGTAGCATGCGTGCATGATTCTGCGTGCCGCCATCATTATATTGTCCGCCGCATGCTCATGGTATGCAGCACCAGCGCTGGCAAAGGCGGGCAACCCTGAAGCCCAGACAGTTCGTATCGGCGTACTTGCGTTCAGGGGGGCCAGCAAGGCACACCAGCGCTGGGACCATGTTGCGAACTACCTCAGTCAACAAATAAGTGGACATCAATTTTCCATCGACACCTTCGATTTGATCGGCATGGATGAAGCGGTACGCCAAAAGCAGATAGACTTTGTCCTGACCAACCCGGGGAACTATGTAAGACTCGAATCACTGTTTGGCGCAACCCGCATCACGACCCTGAGTAATCTCTACCATGGAAAGCCGTATACATTATACGGTGCAGTCATTCTCACCCGGGCGGACAATAAAGATATTCGCGAGCTACCCGACCTGGCCGGCCGTTCATTCATGGCGGTGAGTGAGAATGCCTTTGGTGGATTTCAAATGGCATGGTATGAGCTTCACCAGCAGGGAATTGATCCCTTTCATGATTTCAGCAGGCTTGAATTTAACGGCTTCCCACAGGACAGGATTGTCATGGCAATCAAAAACGGCGAAGTCGATGCGGGAACCGTAAGGGCAGAAACCTTTTCTCGTATGATCGAGGAACGGCGAATCAGGGCAGAGGATTTCACTATACTGAATCCCAGGACCGACGAGAACTATCCCTTTCCGCACAGCACCCGGCTTTACCCGGAGTGGGCTTTTGCAAAGCTGAATCATACCGACGAGATGCTCGCTCAGCAGGTTGCTGTCGCACTGCTGACATTCCGGGAAAATACCCGGCATAGCATTCAGTCAAGTACTGGCTGGACCATTCCACTTGATTACAGCCGGGTGCATGAAACATTTAGGGTGCTGAAAATCGGCCCCTATGCCAATACCGGAAAAATTACCCTGGGCGGGATCTGGGGTCAGTACCATTTATGGATTATTGCCGGCATGCTGTTCATATTGATCATTATGATTACCACAGCCTATGTCATACGGATTAACCGACGTCTGACGAGTTCCCAGATCGAGTTGCATGATCAAATCAAGGTGCGTAAGCAAGCAGAAGCCCAGCTGGCCCAGCATACCGATATGCTGGAAGAAATCGTGGAAGAGAGAACGCGCGAACTCAAATCCGTTAACCTGGAGCTGGAAAACGACATCCAGGTCAGAAAAAATATTGAGGAAATCCTGCGCAGCAGTGATGCCGCCCTGCGTAAACTGTACGAGATTACCTCGGGTACCGGTGTGAGTTTCGACAAAAAGGTCGATTCATTACTGAGGTTTGGCTGTGAGTGTTTCCACTTACCGAGGGCGCAGCTTCTAAAGTTTGAACAGGGTGCGTTCAATGTCATAAAACAATGTCCTGAAAACGAATCGCACCCGTCATCAACAGAAACCGGTTTCTGCTTTGGTGTGCCGGTCAAGGTACGCGAGAAAGTCGATGGTGCGATTTGCTTCATCGGCGATGCCGACATTCCGCCCACACTGTCCTCGGTAGACAGGGACATACTTCAACTCATCGCCCAGTGGCTCGGCGGTGAAATTGAAAGAATCGCCGCAGAAGAAAAGGCTCGTGAACATCGAAGCCAGCTGGCGCACGTCTCCCGGCTTGGCACGATGGGCGAAATGGCGTCAGGACTCGCCCATGAACTGAACCAGCCTCTGACCGCAATTGCCAACTTCACACGTGGCTGCATCCGTCGATTACAAAAGAATGATCCCGACCTGCCCGCTATTCTCAGTGCCATGGACTATAGCGTACGTGAAGCCGAGCGCGCCGCAGAGATCATTAAAAGGCTCAGAAACTTTGTTTCCAAAGGTGAACTCAGCCGTTCCATGACCAGCATTAATGACACCGTCAGAATGGTACTGGAATTGTCCGCCAATGAAATTTCCCGATATGCAATTGCCGTCGAACTGGACCTGGATGAATCACTACCGGAAATACTCGCTGATCATATTCAGATCGAGCAGGTGGTGCTCAACCTGTTACGCAACAGTATCGAATCCATCCAGGCGATAGCGCAAACCAGAACAATCAACATCAGAACATCACATGATAGTCAGACCATTACTGTCACCCTGAGGGACAACGGACCTGGCATAGACGAACATACCCGCGAGAACCTGTTCCATCCTTTCTTCACTACCAAAAAACAGGGCATGGGTCTGGGGCTTTCCATCAGCCGTTCCATTATCGAAGCACATGGCGGACAATTGACTGTCAGCGATGCCACCATACCCGGCTGCGCGTTCAGCTTTACCTTACCAACCAACAACAATCACGTAGAACACGACGATGAATGAACCCGTAGTACATATAATTGATGATGATGAATCCGTACGGAAATCATTACGATGGCTGATTGAATCCGTGGGCCTTAAAGTCAATTGTTATGCCTCGGCCAATGCCTTCGTCGAGACAAGCATCGATGCAAGCCCGGGCTGCATGGTGCTGGACGTTCGCATGCCGGGCATGAGTGGGCTTGATCTACAGGAAAAGCTGAATAAGAGTGACCTGCCGCTGCCGGTCATCATCGTCACCGGCCATGCGGATGTACCAATGGCCATCCGTGCGCTTAAAAGTGGCGCATTTGACTTCATTGAAAAGCCCTATAATGACCAGCACCTGCTGGACAGGGTTCAGGATGCGATATCACACAGCACGCAATCCCTCTCAGCTGATGCCGAAAAACAGGAAGCGCAACGCAGAATTGACAGCCTCACCCCCAGGGAGCGCCAGGTGTTGCAACTGGTCACCGAGGGTTGTGCCAACAAGCAGATTGCGTCCCAGCTGGATCTGAGCATCAAAACGGTGGAAACCCATCGCGCCAACCTGATGAGCAAAATGCAGGCAAACTCGCTACCCGCGCTGATCAAGCTGGTGATGAGCGCGGAGGAATAGCCGGGCAAACACGTCTGGTAATCACAAAAATTTCCGCTTAGAATGTGCGGACATTGTGTTAACCTTTGTTATCTACATAGGACAATTTTTTCACTATAATCCGCGCGGTATTTTACCGGGATTATTCCTGATACAAAATTTATTACTTACGGAGGTTCAATAATGAAACTAGTTCAAGCTGCACTTTTTGGCGCTGCCATGTCACTTGCGTCAGTTCCGGCAATTGCTGGTGATGCTGCTGCAGGCGAAGCCGCATATAATTCCAAAGGCTGTTCAGGCTGCCATGGCCAGGGTGGCAATAGCCAGGTTCCTGCGAATCCTGCTCTGGCGGGCAAGGATGCTGCGTTCCTTCAGCAGCAACTGGCCGATTTCAAGAGCGGCGCACGCAAAAACCCGACCATGAACGCTATGGCAGCAATGCTGAGCGACGCTGACATGGCCAATATTGCTACTTACCTGAGCGCGCAGAAATAAGTAGCAGGCAAGTATGCCAACATAAACGCCGGCTTACGCCGGCGTTTTTTTTGCCCCTCGATACAAGACCTGAACGACGTGTGGAGCTCAATCGTGTTCGCCAGGGCAGGCATAAACTCAGCCTGACGCAAATCAAATTGCCGAGTAACGTCCTGATGTATTGAGGAACTGGGAATCCGGATAGAGTGTCTGCAGCGCCTGTTCAATATCCTGGGTCATCTCGGCTGCTGATTGGTAACGGTCTCCGTCTCCTTTCGCCATCGCCCTCGAGGTTATATCGACCAGTTCCAGCGGGATATCACTTCTCAGGTCGGTCATGGCTTTCGGCTCATCATGCATGATCTGAAAAGCAGTATGGCGATTATCAAACGGATACTCTCCGGTAAGCATGCGATATAACGAGGAACCCAGTGCGAAAATATCTGTCAGCGCGGTGATACGACGTTCACGGTCAAAGTGTTCAGGCGCCATGTAGGCAATGGTACCGGTATCCCTTGAAGGCTCTTCTTCAATCTTGTGGGAAACCCCGAAATCCATCACTTTTACAATCCCCTGCGCCGGGTGGTACATGATATTTCCTGGTTTGATATCGCGGTGAATCACGCCGTGGTAGTGAATATAATCGAGTGCGAGGCTGCACTTATACATAATATTGAGGGCCTCTTCAAAATCCAGCGGACCGGTGGCCTCCATATAGTCTTGTACGGAACGCCCGGGCACATATTCAAGCACCATGTAGTCATAAATACCATTATTGACAACGTCATAGATGGTTACGATATTCTGGTGCGCGAACTTGCCTGCGATCGCAGCCTCATGGTAGAACTCCTCGACCACCATCTTGAGCTCCTGGTCACTGAGTGTTTCTGCCTTCGCTTTCTTGATGGCAACATCACGGTCGAGCAAGGGGTCGTATGCACGGTAGACCACCCCGGAGGCACCCTCACCCGATTTCGATTTTAATTCATAACGACCGATAAAATTTGCGCTCGTATTGCCGCTCGCTACTTCACCATACATACCGGCTTATCCCTCCACATCCTGAGATCAGTGGTTATGCCCGCATTCCCCGGCCGTGTGAACATGGCCATGAGACAGCTCTTCATCACTGGCAGCCCTGACCGAGATTATTTCCACATCGAAATTCAGGTTCATGCCAGCCATGACATGATTTCCATCAATGGTAATTTCATCGTCATCTACTTCCGCAATAGTGATCACGATCATATGCCCTTCAGGTGATTGCGCGTGAAACTGCATTCCAGGCACAATTTCTTCTTCGGTTTCAAACATATCACGCGGTACTACCTGGATACGCTCAGGATCTACTTCTCCATAGGCATCCCTGGCCTCGATGCTGACCGATACCTGGTCTCCTGCCTGCTTCCCTTCCAGCGCGTTCTCAAGACCGGGGATAATATTCTGCGCGCCGTGCAAATATGCAAACTCCCCCCCATGTGATTCATCCAGCAGATCGCCATCATCATCTTTCAGTACATAGTCGATCACAGCGACCATATCCTTCGTAATTTGCATTATTTCACCGTATTTTGAAAGCCCGGCAATCCGGGCGGGGTCGTAATCCTAACATGAGGCACCTTCAATATGCCTGTGGCTTGACCTAAATCATTCAGCGAAAACGCCAGACATTCATGATTTGGTTAATTAGTTATTCAGGAGATGCTCATGGATCGAGTACTGACTTTATTACTTGGCAGCTGGACCGGCCAACTTACCCTGGCCATACTGACTTTCATGCTGATTATGTTCGTATATTTTATTTACCTGTTCACCCGTATGGACCATACCCCTCACCACGAGTAACTCAACCCTACCCTTCGCCAGGTTCAGCAAAGGTGCGCCTATGGTACTATCGGTGCATGGTTAGCCATCATCTTCACAACCCGCTATCACGATGACATCGGCACAGTTCGACATCATCGTTATTGGCAGCGGTCCTGGAGGAGAAGGTGCTGCTACCGAACTGGCTTCTGCCGGTTTGAAGGTTGCCATCATTGAAGAACATCCTGAAGTAGGCGGTGGCAGCCTGCATTGGGGCACTATCCCCAGCAAAACGTTACGCCACGAGATACAGTTGCTGAGTGATTATCGAAATCACCCGATCTTCAAGAAATCTGCACGCGAACTGAAGGTGGATTATGCCAAGCTACTGGCTGCAGCCGCACCCGTTACCGCCGCCCAGGTTACCAACAAGTATAAAAACTATGTCAAGAAAAACATCGAGATCATTCACGGGCGCGCGCGTTTCATTGGCACTGACGAAATCGAAGTAATTCATAATGAGCACCCTGACCAGTACCAGGCAAAATACTTCATCATCGCAACCGGCTCCAGACCTTATCAGCCTTCAGACGTAGACTTCAGCCATCCCAGAATTCTGGATAGCGAC
>JBFFRZ010000089.1:0-9581 GCA_041572715.1 Gammaproteobacteria bacterium | reverse complement strand
TATCAATGCGATCAATCGTGGCAATACCACTGTTGCCTGCCAGTATATTTTTCCACGACTCTTCCACGTTCAGTCCTACGGGCGTAACTGCGCCTAGACCGGTAATGACTACACGACGTTTGGACAAGGTATGTTCTCTCTAAATTTACGGTTGGATCTAATATAGTAATGCTGAGCGTATAAACAAATTCGGCGATAACAGCCCAGTGCCGCTATCGCCGAATCAGTATCTACAATCAGTAGTTAGTCTGTATGTGCATTAATGTAATCAATAGCCTGCTGAACCGTTGTTATATTCTCTGCTTCGTCATCAGGAATTTCACATTCAAATTCTTCTTCAAGCGCCATGACCAACTCAACTGTATCCAGTGAGTCTGCCCCCAGGTCGTCCACAAATGAAGCTTCTGGTTTAACTTGATCTTCACTGGCCCCAAGTTGCTCTACAACAATCTTGGCTACACGTTCTTCAACGCTGCTCATGATTCTTTACTCTCCTTATTGGTTTTCGGGTTGGGCTGTCGCCGCGGCGCGTATTCTATTGAAAAGCGCGCCTTCATGCCACAGCGATAATATTTCTTTTAAATTCAGTAAGTTAAAATCTGTCTGAATGGCTAAACCATATGCATTCCGCCATTTACATGGATAGTCTCGCCGGTGATATAACTCGCCGACGGGCTAGCCAGAAACAGCACGGTCTGGGCAATATCATCAACCGTGCCAAGACGACTCAAGGGTATCTGTTGTATCAATGCCTGTCTTTGCTCATCCCCGAGCGCACGGGTCATGTCCGTATCGATAAATCCAGGCGCTACTGTATTGACGGTGATTCCACGGGAACCCACCTCCCTTGCAAGAGACTTGCTGAATCCGATAATGCCAGCCTTCGTTGCTGCATAATTAGTTTGGCCGGCGTTTCCCATGGCGCCAACGACAGAGGCGATACTGATTATGCGTCCTTTTTTAAGTTTCATCATACCGCGCAATACGCCTTTGGAAAGTCGATAGACAGAACTTAAATTGGTACCGATTACACTATCCCATTCATCATCTTTCATCCGCATCAACAGGTTATCCCGCGTAATTCCGGCATTGTTGACCAGGATACTGGGCGTGCCGTATTGGTCGGATATTTCCTTGAGCAAGGTGGTAACTGCATCAGCGTCATTGACATCCAGAACGCGGCCTTCTCCTACTATGCCCGCGGACTGAAGATCTTGTGCGATGCTCTCTGCACCTTTGACGGAAGTGGCCGTACCAACGACTTTGGCGCCCGCTTTTCCCAGTGTAAGCGCAATCGCCTGGCCTATACCCCGGGTTGCACCGGTAACCAGTGCTGTTTCACCTTGTAGACTCATGATTCTTCCCTGGTTTCCTGTAACGCCTTTTCCAGACTGGAAGAGTCGTAGACAGGTAACGTATTAACTGATTTATCTATTCGTTTACTTAGCCCGGTCAGCACCTTGCCCGGACCCATTTCGATCATATGCGTAACCCCATCGGCGGACATGTTCCTGACACTGTCAACCCAGAGTACGGGTTGGTAAAGCTGTTCCACCAGAGACTGTTTGACTGCGTCAGTAGAATCGGCAGTTGCAGCCGAGACGTTATGTATTACCGGCGTCACGGGGACATTAAACGCCAGCTTTTGCATATATACACCCAGTTGCTCCGCGGCCGGCTTCATCAACTCGCAATGTGAAGGCACGCTGACTGGCAGTTTTAATGCACGTTTTGCTCCCGCTTCCTTTGCCTTGCCGATAGCCCGGTCGACCGCATCTGCGTGACCGGCAATGACAACCTGGCCCGGGGAATTGAAGTTTACTGCCTGCACAACCTGACCTTCGGCACTGTCCTCACACACCTGGCGGACTGCATCGTCTTCCAGCCCCAGTATGGCCGCCATGGCACCGGTGCCTTCAGACACCGCTGACTGCATCAGTTTTCCTCTTTCTGCCACCAGCTTGACCGCATCGGAAAAGTCAATCACCCCGGCACAGGTTAATGCAGTGTATTCACCGAGACTATGCCCCGCCAGGTAACTCGCGGAAGGGCCTCCCTGTTCCTGCCAAATGCGCCAGCAGGCGGCCCCGCTGACCAGCATGGCCGGTTGAGTGTTATGAGTCTGATTCAGTTGTTCTTCCGGGCCATTGGCTACCAGATTCCACAAATCCAGACCCAGAGCCTCAGAAGCCTCGCCAAAGGTGTCACGGACGACCTCGTGTTGCGAATAAAGTTCGCCCATCATGCCAACAGACTGCGAACCCTGGCCAGGAAAAATAAACGCTATTTTCATCTTATTATTCAGTGTGTTACTAATTGCTTACAAATGTTCTACATGATTAAAAGTGCAGATCCCCAGGTAAAGCCGCCACCGAAAGCCTCCATCATTATCGTCTGTCCCGGCTTGATACGACCATCTCGAACCGCCACATCAAATGCCAACGGAATTGAAGCTGCAGACGTATTACCGTGCTCTGCGACAGTCATTACGACATGATCCATGCTCATATCGAGCTTTTTAGCCGTCGCCAGGATAATGCGGGTATTAGCCTGGTGTGGTACCAGCCAGTCAATATCGTGCTTATCCATGTGGTTGTGCTCCAGGGTCTCGTCGACAATGCGGCCGAGTGTACGCACGGCCATCTTGAAGACCTCATTACCCTGCATTTCCACGAAAGCCTCGCTTCTTTTCAGGCGGTCGTAATCTTTCGAGATACCAGCAGGAACATGTAATAGCTGTTCATAGTCACCCTCGGCGTGCAGATGTGTCGAAAGGATGCCCGGTTCTTCTGAAGCCTGCAGCACTACTGCCCCCGCTCCATCACCGAACAACACACAGGTGGCTCTATCGGTCCAGTCAATCAGACGAGAGATGGTTTCTGCACCGATAACCAGGGCACATTTCGCAGCACCTGATTTGATAAAATTGTCTGCCGTGCCCAACGCATAGACAAAACCGGAGCAAACTGCCTGCAGATCAAATGCAGCACATCCATGAATATCCAGTCGTGACTGCACAAGACATGCCGTACTGGGGAAAACCTTGTCGGGTGTCGTGGTGGCAACAATAATGAGATCAATGTCTCCAGGCCCTACACCCGCTGCCTCCATGGCCTGGCGTGCCGCACGCTCGGCCAGATCACAGGTCGTCTCATTGTCATCAGCTATGTGGCGTTCGCGAATGCCGGTACGCGTCTGGATCCATTCGTCTGATGTCTCCACCATTTTTTCCAGGTCGGCATTGGTGAGCACCCCTTCCGGCAAATAGCTGCCTGTACCTGTTACCCGTGAATAAGTCAAAATGATTCTCTAATCTAGCTGCTTTTGTTCCGTTGTACGATTGCTTCAAGGTGCGAACTGATGGCATCGGGAACCTGTTTTTCAACCTCCCGCACCGCAATCTCGATTGCACTGGCAAATGCATCAGCATCTGCTCCACCATGGCTTTTGATGACTATCCCCCGAAGCCCGAGCAGTGAAGCGCCATTATACCTGCCTGGGTCAAAAGTTTTCTTGAATGACCTCAATATCGGAGCAGCCAATAATGCAACAAGCAAAGCATAGGGATTGGCCTTGAAGGCCTTTCTCATGGTCTGACTGACCATCTTGGCGACACCTTCGCTACTTTTAAGTGCAATATTACCGACGAATCCGTCACATACGATGACATCCAGGTCACCGATAAAGATATCATCTCCCTCGGCATACCCCACGTAGTTCAGATCGGTCTGCGCCAGTAATACAGCCGCCTTCTTCACCTGCTCATTGCCCTTGATCTCTTCCTGTCCCACATTTAGCAGGGCGACCCGGGGGCTCTCGATATTTTCCACGGCCTTGGCCAGTTCCGCACCCATGATGGCAAAATCCCGCAGATGCTCCGCGGTCGAATCAACATTCGCCCCGAGATCCAGCATGTAGGTATGGCCATTGAGTGAAGGCAGATGAGTAATAATCGCTGGCCGGTCAATACCAGGCAACATTTTCAGCACGAAGCGCGAAGTAGCCATCAGCGCGCCGGTATTACCCGCACTGACGCAAGCATCCGCCTTGCCGTCTTTAACCAGGTCGATGGCTACGCGCATAGAAGAGTCTTTCTTTTTGCGCAAGGCCTGTGAAGGCGATTCATTCATCTCGACAACTTCACTGGCGTGATGGATAAGTAAACGCTCACTTAACTGACCATCGAATTGTGTAACTTTTTGCCTGAGTAATTCCTCATTACCGACCAGAATGATGCGCAGCATGGCATGTTGCCTGAGTATCTTGCCGGCAGCCGGCACGACAACATCCGGACCGACGTCTCCCCCCATAGCATCAAGCGCTATTGTAACCTGTTTAGCCAATTTCAGATCTCGTCATTATGCTCACGGCAACGGGTTTTAGGCCGTCAAAATAAAATTGCCCGGGTCCGCGCAAACAGACCCGGGCAATATTCGATCCACTTCGTACAATTAATCGTCGTACTCTTCGTCACTGACTTTAGGCTTGATGACCTGCTTGCCCCGGTAGTAACCCTCGGCACTGACGTGGTGACGGCGATGTGTCTCTCCACTGCCCTGCTCTATTGACAGCGCAGGGTTGCCAAGCCCGTCATGGGCACGGCGCATACCGCGTTTGGAACGCGTTTTACGATTCTGTTGAACAGCCATTTAACTTCTCCACAAATATTAATCCAATACCCGGCCTGAAAATTACTGCTTGTCCTTCAGACTGGCCAGAACAGCGAACGGGTGTTCTTGTTCTGATAATTTGTCATCTTTACTACTGTCTGTAAGCGGTGCACCTGGCCGCTCGCAATGTTCATGCAGCGGAACAATGGGCATCGCCAGTAACAACTCATCTTCCAGCAACTCACTCAACTGTGTTGTCTCACCGGCGATGAGCGGGTCAAGCTCCACTGGCAACAACTCGGCTTCTGCGTCGTCGGCCACCAGCCCCAGAGAAATATCACAGTCGAGGTTAACTTCAACCGGTTCCAGACATCGTTGGCAGATCATACTGACGCAACCATTCACATGCCCTTTGATTACTCGCCGGCCATCATCCAGCCTGGAAAAATCCAGCGTCAGTAAAAAAGCCTGACAAGCCTGATTTTCCTCAACCAGCTTGCTCAAACGAGCAAGCTGGTTCAGTGAAAGCTTACCCTGCAGGCGGCGCCCGGTATCCGCAAACCGTCTGACATCAATTTGCTGAGGGAGCCCATCCGACATAGGCGCGCGATAATAACGATGATTGAGGTACAGGTCAAAGCAAAATCACTAATAAAAACACATGATTAGCGGCTAATCAGGCAGAATATTACCAATCAGCAGCCGAATCCGTTAATCTCCCGATATTACGGCAGAAAAACAGTATCCATGAACGAACTACCAGTGCCACTGATCCTGGCCTCCACCTCTCCATTTCGTCGGGAATTACTATCACGCCTCAACCTGACATTTCAGACCTGCAAGCCGGAAATTGACGAAAGCCCCAGTGAAGGAGAAACCGCCGGGCAGCTGGTAGAGAGACTGGCAGTAGACAAGGCCAAAGACGCAAAAAAACATTTCGCCAGCGGACTGGTTATCGGCTCTGACCAGGTCTGCTTGATTGACAATAAAATTCTTGGCAAACCCGGCAACTACAAGAATGCGGTGAAACAACTGGAGATGGCCTCAGGACAGACAGTCAGGTTCCTGACGGGTCTGTGTCTTTATGACATTGACCATGACAGGGTTCAGTCCCTGGTTGAGCCTTTCAGCGTGGTATTTCGCCAGTTGTCCCACCACCAGATTTCCCATTACCTAAAAACAGAACAGCCCTACCAGTGTGCAGGCAGCTTCAAGTCTGAAGGGCTTGGCATTACCCTGTTCGAAAAACTTGAAGGTGATGATCCAAATTCCCTGGTTGGTCTGCCATTGATACAACTGGTCAACATGTTTCGTAACTGGGACATTGACGTACTGTCCGCACAGTCGGGCATCATACCTTGATGTCAGCGAGCAAAAGAATACCACCCGAACAGATTTCGTCAGAACTGGAAAAGCTCAACAGTGGGCCAAATCCAGGCTGGGCGTTGCGCGATGGAAAACTCCACCGCCAGTTTGTATTTAGTGATTTCAGGGCAGCTATGGAGTTCATGCAGTCAGTTGCAGAGGAAGCCGATGCGATGGATCATCACCCTGAATGGTGCAATGTCTATAACCGCGTCACAGTTGACCTGGTAACCCATAGCGCAGGCGGCATAACTGCGCTCGATTTCAGGCTGGCGGCAAAAATGCAGTCACTCGCGTGACGACCTACCAGATACGGAACAGCTGCTCCTCTACTGAAGCCCCAATACGATCTGCCAAGCGATCAAAAATGTTTTTCTCCCTGGTGAAATCGACTATTTCCTCCGCCTTGATCACCTCCCTGGCGACGTAACCCGCGCTACCGAATTCATCGACCAATCCCAGCTGTCGGGCTTTTTCCCCGGTCCAGACCAGGCCGCTGAATAGTTTTTCATCATCAGGCAACTTATCGCCACGACCTTCCTTGACTGTCTTGATGAATTCCGCATGGATTTCCTGCAGCATGTCCTGCAGATGCGCTTTTTCTTCTTCCTTGACCGGCGCAAACGGATCAAAAAGTGCCTTGTGTTCGCCAGAGGTCAGGGCACGACGTTCCACGCCAAGCTTTTCCATGGTCCCCTCAAACCCAAAACCGTTCATGATCACACCGATAGAGCCAATGATGCTGGATTCATTGGCATAGATCTTATCTGCGCCAACAGCCACGTAATAGCCTCCTGAGGCACATAGATCGGCCACTACAGAGTAGAGCGGAATATCAGGATATTTTTTCCTCAGGCGCTGCATCTCGTTATAAATATAACTGGACTGTACCGGGCTGCCGCCAGGGCTATTGATTCTCAGAATCACGCCCGCGGTATTATCATCTTCAAACGCCTCTCTCAGCGCAGTCACGATCTTGTCAGCACTTGCCTGCGTGTCTGCACTGATCACACCATTCAAATCCACCAGGGCGGTATGTTTTTCTCCTTTTTCCATATCGGGAAATTCCACTATTCCGGACATGAGAATGGGTAAAGCGAACAGGTAGATGAAAAACAGAAGGATAAAAAATATTTTCCAGCGACGGTTCCGGCGTTGCTCGGTTATCGCCGCAAATGCCAGTTTTTCAACAATATCTCTTTCGAAATTTGATTTTGGGGGCTGATTTTCCATGGTGAAACCTGATTCAGTCGGTAGCTAGCGTAAGATTGGGGTTGAACAGGTTGATTTCAAACCATTGCGTAAGTTCCTTCGGCGTGTTCGCAATGGTAACCGGCTCATATGGGGTCAGGCTATCGGCCGTATGCACCCCATAGCCCACGGCAATACGATCACAGCCGGCGGCCCTGGCCATTTGCATGTCGAACTCCGTGTCGCCGATCACCAGTGTGCTGGAGGGCGTCACGGACAATTCATGCAGGATTTCCAGCAACATGTCCGGAGCAGGTTTGGAAACGGATTCGTCGGCACAGCGAGTACAACTGAAAAAGTGGCCCACGTTTTCTTCCTGTAACTGTTTGTCCAGCCCACGACGACTTTTACCCGTCGCAACCGCCATGGGTATGTTGCGCGCATAAAGCTGATTGAGCAGTTGAGGTATGCCCTCGTAGAACTGGCTCAGGCCGGGCGGCGAGCCCATCCAGTGATCGCGGTAAGACTGCACAATCTGTTCATAAAAATCTTCGTCCTGATCGGGAACCAGTTCCATCATGGCCTGTTCAAGGCCCAGCCCGATGACCCGTTGTAATTCATGGTCCGGACGATCTTCAAGGCCCATGTCCATGAAGGCGTGGCGGAGGCAATAGGTAATGTGGTCCAGTGAGTTCATCAATGTCCCGTCCCAGTCGAAAACAATCAGTTCGTAGGCTTTACTCATCTGTTCAGATTATCCAGAACCTGTTGCAGATCATCATCCAGCGGTGGCTCTATTTTGAATTCCTTGTCATTATCAGGGTGTGGGAAACTTAGTGAAGCCGCGTGCAAAAACATCCGCTTTAGTCCGTAATCTTTCATTTTGCGGTTAAACTGCTCATCGCCATAGCGACGGTCACCCGCCACGGGATGGCTACTCTCGCTGGCCTGTACCCGAATTTGATGGGTTCGACCTGTGATCAGCCTGATCTTCATCAAACTGCATCCACCCGCATCAGGCGTGCTGGTATATTGACGAATTGTCCTGAATTCTGACACCGACTGCTTGCCGTCGTCATCAATCTGCACCAGGCGTTCACCACCTCTGATCTTGTTCCTTCTCAATGGCATTTCAACCCGGTGATCCTGTTGTTCCCACTGTCCTTTGACCAATGCGAGGTAAACTTTCTCAATCCGGTTTTCCTGCATTGATGCCTGCAAAGACCTCAGTGCGTCGCGGTCCCGTGCCAGTAACAGGCAACCACTGGTATCCCGGTCCAGGCGATGCACCAGGTAGAGCTCGGAATCGTGTTTTTCCAGTCGCTGCATGATATCAATCACGCCAAAGTCGATTCCGCTGCCGGCATGCACTGCCAGACCCGCCGGTTTGTTAAGTACGATCAAGCGGTTATCATCGTACACGATGCGCTGTGCGAGGCTGCTGATAGCGCCGTCAGGCGGGCGCCGGTCCCTGGGTGCTGAGATGCGAACTGGCGGCAGACGTACTTCATCACCACTGACCAGTTTATAGGTCGGCTTTATGCGTTTCTTGTTAACCCGGACTTCTCCCTTGCGCAGTATCCTATAGATGTGGCTTTTCGGGACTCCCTTGAAGTGACGCATGAGGAAATTATCAATCCGCTGGCCGGCATCATTTTCGCTGGCCGTGACGAATCTAACCTGACTTGATGGCTGCTGGGGGGGTCGGGACATACGAAATTTAGTAATGATGGATTGCTGATATCTCTGGCGGCTGATATATTGTATCGGGTAAATGCACGGTCAGTGGCCTTTTCCAGTAATTAATCTGGCAAAAATAAAACCATCAACGTAATACCCAAACAGTCCCTGACACGTTAGCACGATATTAATTTTTTGACTCCAGGCTTTGGCGTGGCGTCTTGAATACTGAACTATTTCAATGATCTCACCAGGACATTTTCTTTTTCTCGCTGCAGTAAATGCATTTCTGCGACGGCTCAATGCTGTGGTCACTCCACTGATTCCCTCGGTGTCCGAAGACCAGACAATTGCATACCCGCATGACAAGCAAGCGCAAATCCTGAAACTCGAAACTGTATCCCTGGTGTCATACCGAGACACTTATCATGAAAAGAATGCTTATCAATGCGACCCAGCAGGAAGAACTGCGCGTCGCCATGGTCGACGGACAATACCTTTACGATCTGGACATCGAGCGTACTGCCCGTCAGCGTAAGAAAGCCAATATCTACAAGGGTAAAATTACCCGCGTAGAGCCCAGCCTGGAAGCCGCTTTTGTCAACTATGGAGAAGAGCGCCACGGCTTTCTTCCTTTCAAGGAAATATCCAGAAGCTATTTCGACAAGGACGCCAAGACTGAAGGCCGTCCTACCATCAAGGATGTCATCAAGGAAGGACAGGAAGTCATCGTCC
>JBFFRZ010000088.1:0-9610 GCA_041572715.1 Gammaproteobacteria bacterium | reverse complement strand
GGCGGCGCCTATGCGCTGATCGAACAGACTGAGCCACTTCCACACACCGGCAGTATCATTAATGTGCAGGTACTGGGGGGGCTGGGTATCCGTAACGAAATCAATGCCGAAGTGATCCGTGTGGAGAAGAATGGAATCGGACTACGATTTCTCTATCCTGATTACATCAGAGAAAGGCTTCATTAAGCATACAGCGGCTGAACCGGTTATATTGGCAGGCCGGTCGAATCAATTCTACATCCGCAGATTACCAGCGCCGATACTGAAGTAACCGTAATCCACGGGCAAATCGAATATCGCCCCATCAACTGACACGTTCTCTTCAATACCCGCAAGTGAGCGACGGTATCCACTGGCGTCCCATTGCTGCACCGGGAAGCCTTTGGAGCCATATTCTGCCTGCGCATAGATATAGTTGGTCAGGAAACACGGTGTTTGCAGCTCTTCAGGGGTGTTGATCAACGATGCCTGCTGCTGGGCGGCAAGCACCATTTGGTAGGACTGTAATGCTGCGGATACATCCGGCAGAAAACCATCGACTGCAACCAGGTGGTAACACAGCTGCTCATTGGCAAATATCTGGTAGTAGTCCGGTTTTATCCCGCCTAAGCTCGGTGCCTGGTCGTCCTTGACGAGTACAGATTTGATCTCTAGACCCTCAGGGGTAGCTTCCAGCGGCTTGACAGGGTCTACAACGAGAATGCTCTGGTTTCCATGCACAACGCTGAAAATACGCTTTTTTATCCGATCGTATAAAACGAAACCATCAACTTCCGCTGAGTCGTCGATGCGTATGTAACGATCGCTGACCGTCATCCTGGTAATATAGGGTTCGATGTCTGCATCGACTTCCTCAAATTCCAGGATCGTGGCCATTACGCCCTCTTGCTGGCCTGTTTCTGGAGTGACGGCCGCGGGCGACACGGACGGTTTTTCCTTGCTTGCAGATTCTTCAACAGCTGATTCAGGCTGGTCACATGCACTAAGCAACATCATGCAAGCTGCTAGCAACATTATGGCTAGTGTTCTAATAGACTTCATGTTTTAAATTATCCATTTCGGTTTCGGTAAATCCTGCCTTGATCCTGGCTTCTGTCTCAAAGGGACCACTCACGGTGGCATTCAGGTCGGCCATGTACTTTCTGAGTATTCTATCGAAGGTTATGTCTGAGTCCAGACCACGCTGCCTGCATACATATCGAAACCACTCGCTGCCGGTACGAACATGCCGCACTTCATCACGAAAGATGATTCTGAGTATATCCGCAAATCCATGATCCCCGACATCATCAACGCGTCTGATCATACCAGGGGTTACATCAAGTCCCCTCGCCTCAAGTACCCTTGGCACCAGTGCCATTCGGGTTAAAACATCCTCGGCACTGTAAACAGCAATCTCCCACAGTCCGTTATGTGCCGCCAATACGCCATATGATGCGCCCATCTGCTCCAATTGACCAGAGATCAGCCTGAAGTGGTAGCATTCTTCTGCGGCAACCCTGAGCCAGTCACTGTAGTAATTTTCGGGCTGGTTACGGAAGCGATAGACAGCATCAAGAGCAAGATTAATTGCACTGAATTCAATATGCGCTACGGCGTGCAGAAGCGCGATACGCCCTTGCCTATTACCAAGACGACGCCGTGCAACCTTTGATGGATGCACCAGCCTGACCGCTTCGGGAATACCCGCCTGGTCCAGCTGCTTGCAGGGTCCATCATGATCAAGCAGCAGCTGTCGCAACTGCCAACGCGCAACCAGCTGCTGTACACAGTCGAGTTTGGCGTTAGCAGATTTTGTTACCAGGCATTGCCAACATGAAGTGAAAAGTTCTCTATGCATCATGGGGCCAGTCCCATGCCCTAACCTGTTATCAGCTTAAAGCCTGATCGAGGTCAGCAAGCAAATCATTGATCGACTCAAGGCCGGCAGAAATGCGCAGCAAACCATCCCCGATCCCCGCCGCCGCCCGTTGTTCAGCCGAGATACGGTGATGCGTCGTCGATGTAGGGTGCGTGATGGTCGTCTTGACATCCCCAAGATTGGCAGTAATCGACATCAATTTTAGCCGGTCAACCACTGACCAGGCAGCTGCCTGCCCTCCGGCTACGTCAAAGGCTACGATACCGCCAGCATCGGACTGCTGTCTGGCTGCCAGGTCATGTTGCGGGTGGCTTTCGAGCCCGGGAAAGTAAACGCGTTCAATTTTCGGGTGATCCTGCAACCACGCTGCCAGCTGTCGCGCATTCTCGCAATGGGCCTTCATTCTCAATGAAAGTGTTTCCAGGCCGCGGCTAAATATCCAGGCATTGAAAGGGCTCATTGTCGGGCCGGCCGTTCTCAAAAAGGAAAAAACCTTATCGCCAACAAGATCCGCCTTGCCAACTACTGCACCACCAATTGCCCTCCCTTGACCATCGAGGTACTTGGTTGCTGAGTGGATAACGATATCTGCACCCAGCTCGATTGGACGCTGTAATGCCGGTGTACAAAAGCAATTATCAACCACCAGCAAGGCGTCTGCATCGCTGGCAATATCAGCCAGGACCTTGATGTCCCCGACCTCGGTCAATGGATTCGATGGTGTTTCAGCAAAAAGCATTCTAGTGTCGGGGGTCACTGCTTCTGCCCATTGCCTGTTATCAGACAGGGTGACATACGTTATAGCGACACCGAATTTCTTCAAGTAATTTTCGAACAGGCCAATGGAAGAACCAAACAGGCTTTTTGATGCGATGATGTGGTCACCTGACTTCAACAGGGCAATGGCCGTAGACAGGATAGCCGACATACCTGATGAGGTTGCCACGCAGGACTCCCCGCCTTCCAGCGAAGCCAGCCGTTTCTCAAAGGTCCTTACTGTCGGGTTGTTGAATCGTGCATATACATTGCCCGCCTGCTCACCGCTAAATACCGCGGCGGCATGTGCCGCATTGTCGAATACAAAGCTGGAGGTAGTGAAGATGGGCTCACTATGTTCATGCTCATGCGTACGCTGCTGTGCAAACCGGACCGCACGAGTGTCGAATTCGGCGTCTTCAAATTGATCGGTCATATATGTCACCTGTTTTCATGCTTTGCCCGGTGTTCAGGCATAAAAAAACCCGCAACAGCTAAAGCCAGGCGGGTCATCTACCTCACTTTAGCTGCATTTATTAAGCGCCCGCAAGCAGATACAAATCGGCGCGTCAGGATCAGCATAGGCGATGTAGCGCCGGCCTGTCAATCAGGACACATTGTGCAGTTCAATCGGTTCCACCTCTTTAGCGCGCTTGGTGGTCTTGGCATCATCACTGCGCTCCGCAGCAAGCTCGCTCAGATACTCTGCCGTAACATCCTCAGTCAGGTAGTGCCCCGAGAAAACGGAATCCTCGAAGTCTACGATCGACGGGTTGCCCGCTTTTACGGTCTTTCTCAGGTCTTCCAGATCCTGAAAAAACAGTCTGTCTGCTCCGATAGCCACTGCAATTTCTTCGTCTGTACGACCATGCGCAATGAGTTCTTCCGCTGTTGGCATGTCGATCCCGTATACATTCGGATAACGGACCGGCGGTGCTGCAGAAGCAAAATAGACCTTCTTCGCCCCGGCTGACCTTGCCATATCAATAATCTGCTGAGAGGTCGTACCCCGCACGATCGAATCATCAACCAGCAATACATTCTTGTCCTTGAACTCAAGTTCAATGGGATTCAGCTTCTGACGTACCGATTTCTTCCTTTGTTTCTGGCCTGGCATGATAAATGTGCGTCCAATGTAGCGATTCTTGATGAAGCCCTCACGATATTTGATACCCAGTTTATAGGCGAGCGGCAATGCCGCGGTTCTGGAAGTATCCGGTATGGGGATAACAACATCGATGTCATGGTCCGGCCATTCCCTGAGAATCTTGTCAGCGAGAGATTCGCCCATCCTCAGACGTGCCTTGTATACCGATACATGGTCGATGATTGAATCAGGTCTCGCCAGGTAAACATATTCAAACAGGCAGGGGCTCAGTACCGGGTGATCGCTGCACTGTTGCCTGAAAAGACCGCCATTGTTTTCGATAAATACTGCCTCACCCGGTGCAATATCACCGATCACCTCAAAATCCAGCGCATTGAGCGCAACATCTTCAGAAGCAATCATGTATTCCGGGCCATTTTCGTTATCGCGCTTGCCATAGCAAATTGGCCTGATGCCATGCGGATCACGAAAGCCGAGTACCCCATAGCCCATGATCATGACCACAACCGCGTAACCACCGATACATCTTTTGTGAACCCCGGAAACCGCCTTGAAAATGTCTGAGGGCGTAATTTTCAGCTTGTCAATTCTCTGTAATTCCTGCGCAAAGATATTCAGCAGGATCTCGGAATCGGAGTCGGTATTCAGATGACGCATCTCCTCGACGAATAATTCCCGCTTGAGCGCTGCGGCATTCGTCAGGTTACCATTATGTGCCAGGGTAATACCGTACGGAGAGTTGACATAGAACGGCTGGGCCTCTGCTGAACTCTCGCATCCTGCAGTCGGGTAGCGTACGTGACCAATACCCATGTTGCCTTTCAGCTCGAGCATGTGCTGTGTATGAAAAACATCACGCACCATGCCATTGCTTTTTCTCAGGTGCAGTCGATCATTTTCGGCGGTAACAATACCAGCAGCATCCTGTCCACGATGCTGTAATACCGTGAGTGCATCGTACAGTTTCTGGTTAATCGGAGAGTGTGCAACGATGCCTACGATTCCGCACATGTGATTCTACCCTTTTAAGCGTGCTGACTGTGGCACGGTGACATTAGCCTAGCTATTCGCCGGTGTGGTCGACATGGCAGGCTCTGCCGGTCGTTCAGGCACTGAATTTTCATTCGGGGCCGTTGGTGTCTGTGCCCCGCGGTTAAAATCAAAATTTTCACTGATCTGCTCCGGCAGGTAAGCCTTATAAAGGGTAACTTTCTCCTGGAAGATGGGTAGCAGATATGATTGTTTCCACCATGGATCCTGGGGTATCGGGGTCAATGCCGCCAGGATCACAACCAACGCCACCACCAATACACCCCGAAGTATGCCGAAAACTGCACCCAATGTACGGTCGGTACCGGAAAACCCGGTTTTCTCAACCAGCTGGCCGATGATGAAGTTCACCAGGGCGCCAACAATCAGGGTAGAAATAAACAGAATGAGGCCGGCAATAGCCAGGCGCAATGAAGGCACGTCCACCAGTTCTACCAGGTAGCCTGATACAAAAGGGGTATATTTCAGCGACACCCAGATTGCCAGAACCCAGGTTGCCAGGGAAACAGCTTCCTTGATGAAGCCTCTGACCAGACTGATCAGGGTAGACAGCAAAATGATGCCCAGAACAACAAAATCAGCCCAGTTGAATTCCATTAGATCATTACCAGCGAAACAGATATATGAGGGTGTCGAATTCTAACAAACAGATTTAACGATGTCTCAGGGATATGTCACGACAATGCCATCAAGCTTCATTTTCTTTTTCAGCTCGGCAAGGGTTTTCTCTGAACGACTACGCGCAGTTTCCGGGCCAATCCTTACCCGGTGTGAAGGTTTCCCGCTCGCATCAAAAGACTCGACAAATGCGGCAAACCCTTGCTTTCTCAGCTTGTCCCTGAGTCCAATCGCACTGGAGCGGCTGGAAAAACTGCCCACCTGCACCACCCAGGCAGAAACAACTGAAGGTGCAGTTGCTGGAATCGACGCCACGGTAGTTTTTTCCGATGCGGCATCCGGCTTTTTGGCTGGCTTCGATACCGGCTCAGTCTTTGCCGCAACCGGTTTTTCTGCCGGCCTGGAAACTGACTTCGGCTCTATAGCCGCGGGTTTTACATCGGTATCTGGCTTTCTCAGGTCTACGCCTTGTTTACTGACGACCTCATCCGGCTCCTCGATAGGCTTGATCATGGCCTCCAGCTCGGCATCAATTATGGGTTTGCTTCCTTCCAGATCAATCTCGTCGGGGCCGGCCTGGCTGTCCTCGGTCCGGGAAACGCTGATTTCCGGGGGAGTCAACGGTGCGATTGCAGAAGAGTAGTCAACTTCCGGCCTTTGCGGGATTTCGATACGAATCTTTTCAAATTCGGTATGTCGTCCACCATCCAGAATCATAGGCAGAAAGATCACCCCCAGGGAGATAACTACGGCGGCACCAATAAGTCTCTGTTTGAGTCGCTCATCCATGGTTGTACTTCCTTTGCTTCATAGGCGCATTATACATGCATGGACGCCCTCGCCTCGGCAACAGTATAGAATGAACCGAATACCACAATGATGTCATCTTTGCCTGCGCCCTCTCTGGCTGCATGCACAGCCGAGGATACGCTGATGCAACTGCAGACTGATGCTCCGCCGGCCTGCTCTTCAAGCACTGATTGCAGCAGACTGGCATTGTGTCCAAGGCCATTGGCTAATGGCGCCACATACCACTGATTATAATCATTGATGATCGGCTCGATAAACGGTTTGACCTGCCGACTTGACTGCATGGCGAACACCGCGATCAGGCGACACCTGCCCTTCAAGCCCTGTAATATTCCATGTAACTCAACGGCTGCCGCGGGGTTATGCGCAACATCAAGGTAAATAGCTGGATCGGTGGCGACTTGTTCAAACCGCCCCGGCAAGACCGTGTCACTGAGGCCCTGCCTGATGCATGCTTCCGTAACCGGCAATGCGTCGTGCAAACACTCGACGGCCATGATCGCGGCCGCAGCGTTGTTCAGCTGATGGGATCCTGCCAGGCATGGCATGGGTAAATCATGGTATGAATTCAAGTCGGAACGGTAATCCCATCCGCCGGTCTGCGACTGTACCGTGTAATCCCGGTCTATGCGCAGATCGTGTGCGCCGATAATTCTGGCATGCTCATATAACGATTCGGGCATGTCGCGATCAGCTATAACCAATGGACGGTCTTGCCGGGCTATGCCGGCTTTTTCGATGGCAATTGCCGAGAGATCATTACCCAGCCATTCCATGTGATCCATCGCAATACTGGTGATTACAGCCACATCGTGTTGCAGTATGTTGACGGCATCCAGCCTGCCGCCGAGACCGACTTCAAGTATCAGAACATCCGGCGAACGCATACAGGCGATATAAAGCGCCGCCAGCGTGCCAAATTCAAAGTACGTCAGCCTGGTCGTTTCTCTTGAGCCTTCGACCTGCTCGAATGCCTCCATTAATGCGGCGTCATCGATATTGAAACCATCTAGTCGAATTCTTTCGTTGTAATCCAGAACATGCGGTGATGTATACGCCAGCGTATGCCAGCCGCATTTGAGATAAAACTGCTCGAGGTAAGCAACTGTAGACCCCTTGCCGTTAGTGCCACCGACAACGATAACTGGACAGGATATTCCCCCACACAAAGACCGCATCTTCTCCCAGACCTGTTTAACACGATCAAGTCCAAGCTCTATCTTGTCGGGATGAAGCTGCTCCTGGTATTCAAGCCATTGCGCCAGAGTACGACCGGACATTCTGTCTCGTCCGAGAATAGATTAGTCAGCTAGTGCCTGTGATGGAGTAACCGTATCAGGCTGGCGATCGTATCACGCATCTCCAGCCGGCCTACGACCATATCGACAGCCCCGTGCTCGAGTAAAAATTCGCTTCGCTGGAAGCCATCGGGCAGGGTTTCCCTCACCGTTTGCTGGATAACCCTGGGTCCGGCAAATCCGATCAGGGCCCTGGGTTCTGCGATATGAATATCGCCAAGCATCGCAAGGCTTGCAGACACGCCGCCCATAGTCGGGTCAGTCAGTACAGAAACAAACGGTATTCCATGATTGGAGAGACGCGCCAATGCAGCGCTCGTTTTAGCCATTTGCAGCAGTGAAAACAAGGCTTCCTGCATGCGTGCGCCGCCACTGGCTGCAAAGCAGATTAACGGCCGGTTTTCTGCAATGCATACTTCAACTGCACGGACAAATTTCTCACCGACAACTGAACCCATGGAACCGCCCATGTACTGAAACACAAATGCACAAACCACGACCGGCTTATGTTTTAACTCGCCCTTCATGACGATCAGTGCATCCTTTTCCTCGGTAGCTTTCTGCGCCTGTGCTATGCGGTCCTTGTATTTCTTACTGTCTCTGAACTTTAATGGATCGGACGGCTCAAGAGTTGCATCTATTTCTTCCCGGTTACCTTCATCCAGGAAAAATTCCAGGCGACGACGTGCTGGAATCCGCATATGGTGATCACATTTGGGACATACGTCCTGGTTCTTCTCGAGTTCAGCACGGTAAAGAATGGCTGCACAGGACTCACATTTAGACCACAACCCTTCCGGTACAGTCCTCTTGACGTTACCGTCCGTCCGTATTCGAGACGGCATTAATTTCTCTAGCCAGCTCATGATCCTGCCTGCCTGACCCGGGAATAACCGCGGACATCGTCAATCGACACACGCATGGATCGCATCAGCTCAAAAAGCTGCTGTTTCATGCTGGAAATATCATCCTGATTTGCCTCGATGATCTTGATCAATGCACTACCTATCACTACTGCATCCGCAATTTCGGCGATAGCCGCAGCCGATACCGGATCACTGATACCAAAACCAACGCCCACGGGCAAATCTGTCGAATTACGTATTTCATCAAGTTTGTCGCTCACCGACTGGATGTCAAGGTTGCCTGCCCCGGTAACCCCCTTTAACGACACATAATATACAAAACCGCTGGCAGCGCTGGTAATCTGCCCAATACGAATACTAGTGGTGGTAGGAGAAAGCAGGTAGATAGGATCGATATCCGATGCCCTCAGCATTTCATCAAATTCACCGCCTTCCTGGGGGGGGAGATCCACTACCAACATACCGTCGACCCCAGCGGATTTCGCCTGTTCAGTGAAGTGTCCATAACCCATACGTTCAACTGGATTGGCATACCCCATTAAAACTACTGGCGTCAGATCGTCTTTTTCGCGGAAATTCCTCACCATCTCCAGGCAATTTCTCAGCGAGGTATGATGGACCAGTGAACGCTCATGGGCAGCCTGAATTACCGGGCCGTCGGCCATCGGGTCTGAAAAAGGTACACCCAGCTCGATAATATTGGCGCCTGCCTGAACCAGGGTATGCATGAGCTCCACCGTAAGCTCCGGATAAGGATCACCTGCCGTGATATAGGGAATCAGTGCGCAACGGCCATCCTGGCCTAATTGTTCAAACTGGGCCTTTATCCTGCTCATACCTCGATGCCCTCAAGAGAGGCAACGGTATGGATGTCCTTGTCGCCCCTACCTGACAGGTTGATGAGAATAGCCTGATCGGGAGACATTTTCCGGGCAAGCTTGATGGCATAGGCGATTGCGTGACTGGATTCAAGCGCAGGCAAGATGCCCTCGATCCGGGTTAATTCATGGAATGCAGCCAGCGCTTCATCATCAGTGACTGCATCGTATTGCACCCGACCGATATCCTTTAACCAGGCATGCTCCGGTCCGACACCCGGGTAATCAAGGCCTGCAGAAACCGAGTGCGTCTCGGTGATCTGTCCATCATTGTCTTCAATGAGGTAGGTGCGGTTACCATGCAGGATGCCGGGCTCTCCCGCGCATAGCGGCGCGGCATGTGCGCCTGTTTCTATGCCTTTTCC
>JBFFRZ010000087.1:0-9621 GCA_041572715.1 Gammaproteobacteria bacterium | reverse complement strand
GGATAGCGGAGTGGTCCCCGAGACTGGCCTACACGGTGATAGCGATCTGGTTTGTCATTGGCTTGTTTACATAACAAATGACAGGTGGTTTCACATGAGAACCTTTGAGAAGCTTGCCTATGTCGACCTCGAGACCACAGGCACGCGAGCTGCAAATGACCGCATTACTGAAATTGCAATCGTGCTGGTTGATGGTCATCAGGTGTGCCGGCGCTGGAGCAGCCTGGTTAACCCGAATGTTTCGATACCGCCCTATATTCAAAACCTGACCGGAATCACGAATGAGATGGTATCGACAGCCCCGCGATTCGAGGAACTGATCGATACCATTGATGAGTTACTCGATGAACGTCACTTTGTCGCACATAACGCACGATTCGACTATGGTTTTTTGAAGAATTCGTATCAGCGGGCTGGCCGAAATTTCAGTTTTCCCGTTTTGTGTACGGTCAAGTTGTCCCGCAGGCTCTACCCGGAACACAAGCGGCACAATCTCGACAGTCTGCTGCAACGCCATAATCTGACCTGTGAAAGCAGGCATCGGGCAATGGATGATGCCGCGGTATTACCCGCTATTGTTTCCAGCATGATCTCTGACAAGGGCCTCGAGCAGGTCGAACAGGCCATGGCGCACCAGGTCAAACAAATGTCACTGCCACCTAATCTTGCAGACGGCAGTGTTGAATACCTGCCCGAGGGGCCAGGTGTTTACCTTTTTTATGGAGAGAAAGGCAACCTGCTGTATGTCGGAAAAAGTATCAATATACGGGATCGCGTGCGCTCACATTTTTACAGTGTGATGAAAAATGATCGCGAGATGCAAATGGCGCAACAGGTCTACAGCATCGAACACATCGAGACTGCCGGCGAAATTGGCGCGCTGTTACTTGAAGCAGAATTAATCAAGACGCGGCAACCGATCTTCAACCGCAGACTTAGACGTAACGGTCGTCTTTACACTATCTCCTGGGATCCTGAAACTCATGACAAACCAGATATCTTCGAGGTACAGCAACTTGAAGCCAGGGCGCAGGCGAACAGCTATGGACTGTTTCGCAACAAAAAGAATGCACTGGATATCCTGAACAAGCTCGCCAAGGATCACCGACTGTGCCTGAAGACACTTGGCCTGGAAACCGGCAAAGGACCCTGTTTCGGCTACCAGATTAAAAAATGCCAGGGTGCTTGTGTAGGCGAGGAATCCATCGAACAACACCAACTAAGACTGACTACGGCACTACTACCCATCCGCTTTCAGGCGTGGCCGTACCCGGGGGTGATTGGTATCCGGGAACGTCATCCATCTCTCGATCGCGAGGAAATACATCTCATTGATCACTGGCTATACCTGGGCAGTGCACTGAATGAAGAGGAAGTCCATTGCCTGCTTGAGCAGCAAAAGCCGGCTTTTCTGGACATCGATATTTATCGTATTCTGCAAAAACGTCTGCACAAGGCAGCCGACATCATTCATCTGACCGAAGCATGAGGAAATTCCACACCCTACGACTGCTGCTGGGTGACCAGCTGGATATTCAGCATCAATGGTTTAAGCAGACCAGTGATGATGTGTGCTATGTGCTCGCCCAGCTGCGCCAGGAGACCGACTATGCACTTCATCACATCCAGAAAGTGTGCGCATTTTTCAGTGCCATGGAACAATTTGCCGGTCAGCTGCAAAACAAGGGGCATCATGTACGCTACCTGACACTGAATGATACCAACGCCGACGCATCCCTTGATGCGCTGATTATTCGGCTATGTCGCGAGCACCAGGTCAAACGCTTCGAATATCAGCAACCCGATGAATATCGCCTGCACAAACAGCTACAGGCACTGGAGCTACAGGGGCATATTGAAATTAACTGCGTGGATACGCAACACTTTCTCTTGCCAATGCCGGAAATCCCCCAACATTTTGCCGCGGGTAAAAGTGTACGGATGGAGCATTTTTACCGGAAAATGCGCAAGCGCTTCGACATCCTCATGGAAGATGGCAAGCCGGTTGGCGGCAAATGGAACTATGACCAGCAAAATCGTCAGCGTCTGAAACAAAAAGATCTTGATGCCATTCCGGCACCGCTTGAATTTAGCCATGACGTCTCATCAATACTACAGCTTTTACACGACCATGAAGTCAACACGATCGGCCAATCGACAGACAGTATCAATCTACCAGTCACGCGCGCAGAAGCAATCGAATTACTGAGCTATTTTTGCGCGCACTGCCTGGAACATTTCGGAACCTTTCAGGATGCCATGACCGCGAACAGCCCCTATCACTGGAGCCTGTATCATTCACGGCTATCCTTTGCGCTCAATATCAAGTTAATCAGTCCTGCAGAGACTATTGATACGGTCCTGAAATATTACGCAGCCGGGCAATCCACCATTGGTATTGCCCAGGTCGAAGGCTTTATCCGACAAATCCTCGGCTGGCGAGAATATATGCGGGGCGTCTACTGGGCAAACATGCCGGATTACCAGTCATTCAACCATTTTGAAGCCAATCATGAATTACCCGGATTTTTCTGGGATGCCCATACTCGCATGAACTGCATGCACCATGCGATCGCCCAGTCACTGGACTACGCCTATGCACATCACATTCAACGATTGATGATCACTGGCAATTTTTGCCTGCTTGCCGGCATCAGTCCAGATCAGGTTGATCACTGGTACCTTGGCATTTATGCCGACGCCATAGAATGGGTTCAGTTGCCCAATACTCGTGGTATGAGCCAGTATGCGGACGGTGGCATCATCGCCTCGAAACCCTATGCCTCAAGTGGCAACTACATCAATAAAATGAGCGATTATTGTAATGATTGTCACTACCGTGTCCGGGAAAAGGTCGGTGATAGTGCCTGTCCGTTTAATGCGTTGTACTGGAACTTTATTCATCAACATAGCGAGCTCCTGAAAAACAATCAACGCATGAGCATGATTTATCGCAGCTGGGAAAAGATGAATTCCGAAGACAGGGAACAGATCATCAACAAGGCGCAGCAACTTATTGAGGATCTGGAAAACTTGTAGCCACTACATACCCAGTATCCAGCCTTCTTCCTGCTCAACAATACCTCGCTCTGTGTTCGTCAGGGTCTGTAAACCGGCAAACAATTCATTTAGGCCACCTGTTTCATCAAGCGTCGCAAAATGATGTGCCAGTGCCTGCACCTGCAATCTGTCCTTGATTTCTCCAGGAGAGGCCTTGACTTCGATCAGCGAGGGATAGACCTCTGCATGAAGCACGATCACATCTTGCAATATTTCACAGTCGAGCGCTCTCAAACCGGTCTCAAATGGCCATACCCTGCTTACCTCACTCAGTATATTATCGGTGATGAGCTGATAAAGATAAGGCAAGCCGGTCAGCACCTGGCTTCCGACAGAGCCGGCATAAAGCAGCTTCCACACTGACTGCGCTGAACATTTTTGTTCAGCCATACGAAATTCTTTGAAATCCTGCCGAAGTGCCTCTGCTGGCCTGCGCATTGAAAGATAGGGTGATTGCCAGGAAACCGGGCAACCCCAGAAAGGCGCTTTGTTTCTGGTCAGCCGCCTGTTGAGCGCTGTTGCTACATCGAAGCGATTGTTTTTGTTTGCCGCGTTATCTGCAATATGTTCATGGAAATAACGCCATACGGCTTTCCATGGTTGCGCATCATCCGGAAGCAGCCGACCTGCAAACCCTTGTGGATACCCATAGGAAAAATCCATACCGAGGAGAATACGACGCCGTGAAATCTTATAGTTGTACAGTATCGACCTGATTTGATGGAATGCTTCAAGCCTGGTTGAGGGGTTGCGGATTTCAATCTTTGCATGTCGCTGCTGACTACATGATAAATGACACCACCAGATACTGTCCTTACCGGTTTTTGGTCTTGAGTTGGCACTCCAGTCAACAACAAGATATCCGTCAAACAGGTTATTCATTGCTCAGTGAAACGTAACGAATATCCTCCTCGACAGAAAATCCGTTTGATGTCCGGTAATCATCCGGGGTATGCACATTCCCTACACCAAACCTGGCCATATCCTCACCCGAGAGAAAATAGTAATTGGGCACATTATGCGGCGGCATCTTGCCAATCCAGCATATATATTCGTTGACACCGATATGTTCGAAAAAGAACTGTTCCAGCCTAACCAGCCTGTCCACCACTGTCAGCGCCACCATCATCGCCGTATCTTCATCCTCACCGGTTTGTTCCATCCTGTAAGCGATATCATCTTTCCACAGGCCGGTCTGTAATAAATGATTGTAATTGCCATGCCAGGCAACTATCGCTCCGGCGGCGATAAACTTGTTATTGCCCGCAGTAAATACGTAGTTAGCGCAGGAAGACATACAATAAACAGGAATCTCGATATCAACCTGTTGATCGTGCACCCAATAGCCCAATTCAATGCCTGCCTCGACTTCTCCACCACTTGAAGTAATGACCAGGCTCCTGATTGCCTTTCCCTGAACAATGCTGAAAAACCGCCGGTTTTTTTCTTCATTGATGTCACCCGTGTAATAAGCAGTGACTCCCATGACTTTCACTTCGGCATATGAATAATTTATGCAGCAAAGCATAAAAATAACGAGGATGGCCTGTCGAAAATGATGATTTCTCAATTTATTCTGCCCGTATTCAGGATCCGGCAACACGACTGGTCATTCTTATTCCATCTGGTTGTTACATCAGACGGTTGCCATACTATAGCAGGATAACATGTCATTCATTGTAGTGAAGTCCGAGACACAAACCATTACCACACCAATGACAGACATGTCTGTAGTCAGTTGAATTATTGGCGCGAACTTGCTGCTAATCTGACTGATAGTGTATGTTGCATTCTTTGACCACATAGTCCGACTCTATATGACAAACAAACTGTTTCAACCTTGTGTACTCAAATCACACCCTCTGAAAAATCGGCTGGTAATGGCACCAATGACCCGCTGCCGTGCCACAGAAGGCGATGTTCCCGCGCCCATTGCAGCCACCTATTACGCTCAGCGTGCTACAGCCGGACTGATTATTACCGAGGGAACCCCGGTATCGCCTTTAGGTCGAGGATACCTGTGGACACCGGGCATCTATACAAAGGAACAGATTGAAGGCTGGCGCCGGGTCACTGAGACCGTACACGAAGCAGGTGGCAGAGTATTCATGCAAATATGGCATGTCGGCCGAATCTCACATCACAGTTTGTTGCCTGACAATGCCACACCATTGGGCCCCACAGACCATGTCGACCCCTCCACGGTCTGTTTCGCTTACGATGATGACGGCAATCCTGGTAATGTCCCGACCAGCCAGCCCAGGGCCATGGATGCAGAAGATATTTCCCGCGTCATCGACGAATTCGTGCAGGCCGCCACCAATGCAAGAAAGGCCGGTATGGATGGGGTCGAGATACATGGTGCCAATGGTTACCTGTTCGAACAGTTTCTAAACTCGATAATCAACACGCGGACCGATGACTATGGTGGTTCGGTAGAGAATCGCTGCCGCCTGCTGCTCGAAACCGTGGATGCTGTCTGCAATGCCATCGGCGCTGACATCACCGGCGTTCGTATCTCGCCTAACGGGCGTTTTAATGCTGTTCCCGAGGACCCGGAAATGGAAGCAACATTCCTCTACCTGGCCGAAGAACTGAGTCGTCGTAACATAGCCTTCCTGCATATCAACGACCAGGCGACTTTCGGTCTGCCGCCAATCCCGGAAGGTTTCATCGCATCAATACGCTCTGTTTTTTCCGGG
Organism: Gammaproteobacteria bacterium; assembly: GCA_041572715.1. Classification (GTDB taxonomy): domain Bacteria; phylum Pseudomonadota; class Gammaproteobacteria; order JAJDYQ01; family JAJDYQ01; genus JAJDYQ01. The sequence goes on along the minus strand of JBFFRZ010000087.1, from coordinate 3,859 downwards.
CCAATCATTGTTTGCGGTGGGTATGATGCGCAACGTGCGCAACAGGCGATTGATGAAGGCATCGCCGACCTGGTTGCTTTTGGCGTGTCCTGCCTGGCCAACCCGGACCTACCAGCACGGCTGGAGCATGACTGGCCACTGAACGAAGCAGATCAAAACACGTTTTATGGTGGTGGCGAAGCAGGTTATACGGATTACCCAACATACAAACCATAAGCGAAAACACATGCGTGTTCATAAAAAGACTTACCACTGTTTCATGCACTCCCTGCCCTTCCCTTTACTAAAGCGGCCAGGGCATGTTGGGTCGACACAGGAATGAACCTGCCTGCTTTACCCGATGCTCATGCCATCGCCGTACTTGCGCTGATTGTTATTGCCCTGTACCTGTTCACCCGGGAAAAAATAGCTATTGAAACATCGAGTTTGTTTGTACTGGCCATATTAACTATCGGCTTTTCAATCTTCCCTTACAGCACGGGCAGTAGTAGTCATCTGGAGGCTGTAGATTTCTTCAGTGGCTTTGGCCATGAAGCATTGATTGCCGTTTCAGCACTAATGATTGCGGGACAGGGCCTGGTTCGTACCGGCGCACTGGAGCCACTGGGCCGTAGCCTGGCACGGATATGGCGGCTAAGTCCGGCATTCAGCATGCTACTGACGTTAATGGTCGGCGCCTTTCTCAGCGCCTTTGTCAATAATGTACCGATCGTAGTCCTGCTTTTGCCAATATTGGTCAGCGTATCCCTGCGCACTGACTCATCCGCCTCAGGCATGTTAATGCCCATGGGTTTTGCCACACTGGTCGGTGGTATGAGCACCACCATCGGCACCTCCACCAACCTGCTGGTGGTCTCTGTGGCCGCCGACATGGGCCTGCGAAAACTGCAGATGTTCGATTTCTTTTTACCGGCCGCGATTGCAGCAACGCTTGCGATCATCTACCTCTGGTTAATCGCACCCAGGTTATTGCCGCACAGGCAAGGCACGCTAACAGATACCTCGCCCAGAATATTTTCCGCCCAACTCGTGATCCTCGAGGACGGCTTTGCAGACGGAAAAAAACTGACTGAACTCGTCGAAAAAACCAGTGGCATGCTGAGCGTATCCCGGATCATGCGTGGTAACGGAACCTTCATTCTACCGCTGCCCGATGTCGTCCTGCAGGCTGAAGACAGGCTACTGGTGAATGACACGCCAGAGCACCTGAAAGAATTTGAGAGGATCCTGGACGCTACACTCTATTCCGGTGAAGCGGTGGTTGATGAAGAACACCCGTTGTCTGCAGAAGATCAACAGATTTCCGAAATTGTGGTTGTGCAGGGCTCCCCTTTACTGGGAGCAACCTTGAGCCAGATACATTTTGCTGACCGTTACCAGCTGATTACACTGGCCATACACAAAGCGGGGCGAACCGTAACAACCTTGATGGAGGACATCGGGTCCGTTGTGCTTCGCACGGGTGATGTGTTGCTGGTACAGGGGCACCGTGATCACATTGCAGAATTAAAGCGAAGCGGTGAACTGCTGGTGCTTGATGCGACCAGCGACCTGCCCCATACCGAGAAAGCCACCACGGCCCTGATGATCATGGCCGGTATCGTCTGTGTAGCTGCATTCGGCCTGGTACCCATCGCAATAAGTGCAGTCTGCGGGGTGTTCATCATGCTGATCACACGCTGTATTACCTGGCGCGATGCCTCCATGGCATTGAGCACACAGGTCATTATGATCGTTGTTGCCAGCCTGGCGCTGGGATCCGCCTTGTTGCAAACCGGGGGCGCTGAATACCTGGCGCAGGTATTTGTTGCGATCACCTCGGGCACCTCCCCGACCGTGATTCTTTCCAGCCTGATGCTGTTAATGGCGATCATGACCAACATCGTCTCAAATAATGCGGCAGCTGTCATCGGTACACCAATTGCGATCAGTATTGCGCAACAATTACAACTGGATCCAGAGCCATTTGTACTCGCGGTATTGTTTGGTGCCAACATGAGCTACGCAACACCAATGGCGTACAAGACCAACCTGCTCGTCATGAATGCAGGTGGCTACCAGTTCAAGGACTTCATCCGCGTCGGCGTTCCGCTGACCATCATAGTCTGGCTGGTTTTATCGGGCTTACTGCCCTGGATCTATGAATTGTGATTAAGGGTGACATATGGAAATTGAATTTTATGGCGCCACTTCAGGAATTACCGGGTCCTGTCATATCATTCGCGCTAACGGCCACCTGGTTCTGCTGGACTGTGGATTAATACAGGGGCGCAGGCAGGAGGAAGAAAAAAACCGCAATCCCTTCCCGTTTTCACCGCAGGATATAGATGCCGTGGTCCTCAGCCATGGCCACATAGACCACTCCGGCCGACTCCCCCTGTTGATCAAACAGGGCTACCAGGGGCCCATATACACCCATCATGCGACGCGTGAACTGTGCAGTATATTGTTGCAGGATTCGGCCTCACTGCAGGAGCAGGATGCACGCTATGAAAACAAGCGGCGACAACGTAAAAACAAGCCGGAAGTAGAACCCCTCTACCGCGTCGATGATGCCTTGCATGTGATCGACAACATGCAGGGACTTAACTATCGTGAAGAAAAAACGATCCTGCCGGGTATCCGGATTCGTCTGCAGGATGCCGGTCATATTCTGGGTTCAGCCAGCATTGAATTATGGCTTAATGAGGGTGGCCGCGAGGTCAAAATCGTCTTCAGCGGCGACCTGGGACAATATGATACACCGATCATCAATGACCCTGCCGTGATCGAGTCCGCTGACCATGTGATTATCGAGAGTACCTACGGTGCCCGACTGCATCGTGATCGTGAAAAAACCGTAGAGGAAATCGGCGAGGTGATCACGCAGGCACGACATCAGCGGGGTAACCTGCTGATTCCCGCATTTGCTGTGGGGCGCAGCCAGGAAATCCTCTACTACCTGGCGCAGTATTACGAAGAATGGGAGGTCGATCGATGGCAGATATTTCTTGATAGCCCCATGGCGATCAAGGCAAGTAAAGTCTACTGGGAATACGCCAATCTGTATGACCAGGAGGCCAGTGACCTCAGACTCAAAGTCAGACAGATGCCAGTACTGGGAAATCTGCACCTGACCTCCTCAGCAGAGGAATCAATGGCGATCAACCAGATTGACAGTGGCGCCATCATTATTGCCGGCAGTGGCATGTGCAATGGTGGGCGCATCCTGCATCATTTCAAACAGAACATTTCACATAGTGGCACCCAGATCATGATCGTCGGCTACCAGGCAGAAGGTACTTTAGGGCGCCGCCTGGTTGAAGGACAGGAACAGGTTAAGATTCATGGCAAGTACTACCACGTAAGAGCAAGTGTACATACCGTTGGTGGCCTTTCAGCACATGCCGACCAGGAAGATTTATTGCGATGGGTCAGCAACTTTCAAACACATCCCACGGTGCATGTTGTTCATGGAGAACGGGAGTCCAAGGAAGTGCTGTGGTCCCGACTCACCGAAGATCATCAACTGAATGCAACCATTCCTGCACCCGGCGAGATCGTCACGCTCTAATCGATGGACTATACCGGGCCAGTAATACGACTGCTGAGACTAATCTCCAAACGACAACTGTCCGAGTAATACAATCTGCCCGTCATCGCCCTGCCTGATTAGTTTTGCATGGCCGGAATCTGTCCACTGATTGGTAATTCCCGAGATCGTCACCTGGTGGGTAACCAGGATAGTCAGTTGTTGCTGATTTGCCTGCTCGCGGATGAACGTCCTAAGCGCAGACAGATTCGGTTCCCGGTCCTGCGGCCGTTCAAAAAAAGAGTTCAGTGCAGGTAGCTCGGTTACCGCACCAAGGTCGAGCAGTTT
>JBFFRZ010000086.1:0-9788 GCA_041572715.1 Gammaproteobacteria bacterium | reverse complement strand
CGAATCCTGCTACAATGCCACCGATGCAAGTCAGGTCTATCAATACCGTGCGTTCGGTGTGCCCGGCCTGGGCTTTAAACGCGGACTGGGTGATGACCTGGTTATTGCGCCCTACGCCAGCGCGTTGGCGTTAATGGTGATGCCGCATGAAGCGTGCCGTAACATGCAGGCGTTGGTCGCCGCTGGTTTCCTGGGTGACTATGGTCTCTACGAATCGATTGATTATACGCCGTCTCGTGTGTTGCCAGATATGAAGTACGCGATCGTGCGCGCTTTCATGGCGCATCATCAGGGCATGAGTTTACTGTCACTGGCCTATGTGTTACTTGACCAGCCAATGCAGCGTCGCTTCATGTCCGATCCGCTGGTTCGTGCAACCGAACTGTTACTGCAGGAACGTGTACCCAGGAAGGGTGCAACATTGCACCCACATGCAGCCGAAGTGAGTGCCTCTGTACGACCCGCCGTAACGGAAGGTCGTGAAACGATGCGCGTGTTTACTGATCCGGACACACCCGTGCCCGAAGTCCACTTGCTGTCAAATGGCCGCTACCATGTGATGGCCACGCATGCCGGGGGTGGTTACAGTCGTTGGCATGATTTGGCAGTGACCCGCTGGCGAGAGGACACAACATGTGACAACTGGGGTACTTTTATTTATTTGCGTGACTGCGACACCGGAAGTTACTGGTCAACGGCGTATCAACCGACATTGCGCAAGGCCGACCACTACGAAGCGATATTTGTCCAGGCGCGTGCCGAGTATCGCCGCCGTGATCGGGCAATTGAAACGCATACCGAAATTACTGTTTCGGCCGAAGACGATGTCGAGATTCGCCGCGTTACACTGGCAAACCTGTCATCTCGATCTCGCCATATCGAAGTAACGAGTTATGCTGAAGTCGTATTGGCACCACTAAATACTGACCTGGCCCACCGCGCATTCAGTAACCTGTTCGTGCAAACTGAAATTCTCCCCGATCGGCAGGCTATATTATGTACGCGCCGACCGCGTACACCGGGAGAACAGGTGCCCTGGATGTTTCACCTGATGATTGCACCCGGAACGGTGAGTGATGCGCCGTCGTTTGAGACGGATCGTGCTCAATTCATCGGCCGGGGCCGGACTGCGGCTAACCCGGTAGTTCTAGAAAATTGTGATCAAGGGTCTGGGTCTTCTGAAGAGGCAGTAAAAGGTACATCGAAACCATTATTGCATTCCTTGTCAAATACGAATGGTTCTGTGCTCGATCCCATCGTGGCGATTCGCCGCACCATTACCATACCTGCGGACGGATCGGCGACCGTGCAGATCATCTCTGGTGTTGCCGAGTCACGCGAGTCTGTGCTGGCTTTGCTCGACAAGTACTGTGACCGTCACTTTGTTGAACGTGCTTTTGAAATGGCGTGGTTCCAGAGTCAGGAGATATTGCGTCACCTCAATGCCAGCGAGGCTGATGCTCAGATCTATGGTCGTCTCGCTACTTCCATCATTCATGGTAATGTGATGCGTCGCGTCGCGCCCAGTGTTATTGCGCGCAACCAGCTCGGTCAGTCTGGCTTGTGGCGTTTTGCTATCTCGGGCGATTTACCCATAGTACTGGTGCGCATCGGCAATCTGAGTCGCATCGAACTGATAAAGGAAGTGCTGCAAGCTCATGCCTACTGGCGCATGAAAGGATTGACTGTTGACTTGGTGATTCTAAACGAAGATTTTTCGGGTTATCGTGCAGTGTTACACGATCAGATCATGGGCCTGATCAACGCGGGACCAGAAGCGCAAGTTATCGACAGGCCAGGTGGTATTTTTGTGCGGCGTGCAGAAGAGCTTTCCGAAGAGGATCGTGTACTGTTTCAGACAGTGGCCCGCGTTGTGTTGACCGATACGGCGGAGACTTTGGCAGAACAGGTGCAACGCCGCAGTATCGTTGAGCGGTTGCCGAAGCCCTTTACGCCCGTGCTGAAACCCATGGAAAACAAAGTCCAGCCGTTGCCCGATCATGAACGAATTTTCTGCAACGGGCTGGGCGGATTTACGCCGGACGGGCGGGAATACGTCATCACGCTTGAGCCAGGGCAGAGTACGCCTGCGCCCTGGGTGAATGTGATCGCCAGTCCGCACATTGGTACGGTCGTTAGCGAAAGTGGTAGTGGCTACACGTGGGTTGATAATGCTCACGAATATCGCATAACACCTTTTCACAACGATACACTCAGTGATAGTAGCGGCGAGGCACTCTATATCCGGGACGAAGATACGGGTGAGTACTGGTCACCGACGCCGTTGCCCGCACCAGGCCAGTCGGGATATGTATGCCGACACGGATTTGGTTACAGTGTCTTCGAACATCACGAAGCGGGTATTACCTCTGAGTTGTATACCTACGTGTCGATGGATGCACCGGTGAAGTTTGTCGTCGTTAAGTTGCGCAATCAATCGGGGCGGCCACGTCGTCTATCGCTGACGGGGTATTGGGAACTGGTACTCGGCGAATGGCGGCATACCAACATGATGCACGTTGTGACCGAAACTGATCCGCACAGCGGGGCACTGTTTGCGCGCAATGCCTATGGTCGAGAATGGTCTGATCGCATTGTTTTTGCACAGGTCAGCGAATCAGCGCGCACGTTAACCGGCAACCGTACCGAGTTCATTGGCCGTAATGGATCCATGGCGAATCCTGCAGCCTTGCAACGCATGAATTTATCAGGCAGGACAGGTGCCGGTCTTGATCCGTGTGCGGCAATACAAACCCAGATCGAACTGGCTGATGGGAAAGAGTGCGAGATTGTGTTTGTGTTTGGTGCAGCCAGCAATACTGATGAGGCTCAGCATTTCATCCAGCAGTACGCAGGAACCGCGGGTGCGCGGCAGGCATTGGAATCCGTGTGGGAATACTGGAACCATACCCTAGGCGCGGTAAACGTGGAGACGCCGGATCCGGCGCTGGATGTGCTGACCAACGGCTGGTTGCTCTACCAGACACTGTCCAGCAGACTCTGGGGCCGCAGCGGTTATTACCAGTCCGGTGGCGCCTACGGTTTCCGCGACCAGTTGCAGGACACCATGGCGCTGATTCATGCGACACCGTGGCTCGCGCGCGAGCAGTTGATCCGTTGCGCCGAACGTCAGTTTCTTCAGGGTGACGTGCAACACTGGTGGCACCCACCTAATGGACAGGGTGTGCGTACCCATTTCTCCGATGACTATCTATGGCTGCCATATGCAACCTGCCGTTATGTGTTGACGACCGGCGATATGGGAATACTCGACGAGTCAGTGCATTTCCTCGAGGGTCGCGAGTTGAACGCGGAAGAGGAGTCTTACTACGACCAACCGCAGCGTTCGACTCAAGCGGCTAGCCTCTATGAGCATTGCGTGCGCGCCATCAAACATGGTCTACGCTTTGGTGAACATCAATTACCACTGATTGGCTGCGGTGACTGGAACGATGGTATGAATCTCATCGGTCGTGATGGCAAGGGCGAGAGCGTATGGCTGGCGTGGTTCCTGTACCAGAACCTGCAGCAGTTTGCAGACCTGGCGCGTAGCAGAAACGACGACGATTTTGCTGACGTTTGTACCAGGCAGGCTACCCAGTTGCGCGACAACATTGAAGCCAATGCATGGGACGGCGCCTGGTATCGGCGCGCTTATTTCGATGATGGCACACCTCTGGGTTCGTCAACGAATGAAGAATGCCAGATTGATTCGATCAGTCAGAGTTGGGCGGTTATTTCCGGCGGTGGCGATGTCATGCGCTCTCGCAAGGCAATGGCATCAGTGGATAAACGCCTGGTACGTCGTGATGCGCAGCTCATACAACTGCTTGATCCGCCTTTCGATAAATCAAATCTTGAACCTGGCTATATCAAAGGTTACGTGCCCGGCGTGCGCGAGAACGGTGGTCAATATACCCATGCCGCGATTTGGGCCACAACCGCATTTGCCTTGCTTGGTGACAAGGAGCGTGCGTGGGAATTATACGCCATGCTCAATCCCATTAATCACGGTAGTCAGACGGAAGCAATCGAACGTTACAAGGTAGAGCCTTATGTCATGTGTGCAGATATTTACGGCGCGTCTCTACACACCGGCCGCGGTGGCTGGACCTGGTACACCGGAGCAGCGAGCTGGATGTACCGGCTTACCCTGGAAACATTGCTTGGTCTGAAACTGGAAGTTGATCAACTGCGCATTGTGCCGTGCATTCCGGATCATTGGCCGTCTTACAAAATTCACTATCGCTATCGCGAGACGGTCTACCACATCACTGTTAATTGTGTCGGTGAAAAACCTGGGCATGTAAGCCGCATCATGGTGGACGGTAGCATGATGAATGACGTGATCCCCCTTGTTGACGATTATCGGGAACATTATGTCGAGGTCGAATTGAGCTAAAAGAAAAGTTTACGGCCTGCTACTCCTCGTTACCCTCTGAACTTATCAACGAGATATTCAGGCAGAAAATGATAGCAACGATATACTTGTTCAGGTTAAGCTATTGTAGTGTAGTTGGTTATTCTAGACCGTTTTACTTTTGTATAATGTAACCGAATGGCAGGTTTTCAACTTTTTAAAGTTGAATTCCCTAGCTATAGATTGACTGCAATGTACTAGCTCAGGTCGCCAGCGCATAATTCCTGACCGGCCCATTTGTGTACTAAGCGGAAGTACAACGGCCAGTCAGGAATCGAGGAACTTTGGCAGGAATGCCGGTGAAGCGGCCGGTCACATCCCGGATAATTCTCAGTAGTATTTTCGTAAAAGTGGCCATTTGGAGACCAAGCCATAGCAGGGCGATCTCCTTGTCGAGAACTACACTTCTGTCTGCGCCGCGATATCCAGTCCATCGTCCTGCTCAATACACAAATAACGCGCGGTCATGTTATATCCAGACCAATCAATTCGGTGATTTTGCTACATGATATCGACCAATCATCCCGGTCAACAGGGGACCAACGAATATCAGGATAGTTTGCCGGGAAGTTGTTACAGACTCGATCGGTTTGCTGCTGGGCGTTTATTTTTCCTATACTCAGGCAGCGACACAGTAGTTAGAATACGGGCATTCACTATGATTAAAGGTCCCGTGAAAAGCGGGGCTTTTTTTATTACTCAGGGCAAACTATGGATCGGTTGATACTTTTTCTTATCGTTGCGGCTGTTTCAATACCCGCCTGGGCGACCAACGGTTATTTCTCACATGGTTATGGTACGGCCAGTAAAGCCATGGCAGGTGCGGGCACGGCGTTACCTCTGGATACATTGAGCGCGGCCACTAACCCGGCCAACATGTTCCATATCGGTGAGCGTATGGATATCGGGATTTCTCTGTTTAACCCGAAACGTGGCTATGAAGCGGACGCGAACGGAGGAGCGATTCCCCCGGGTAAACATGATAGTGATAAGAATGCATTTTTGGTTCCTTCCTTCGGACGCAACTGGATTCTGGATGACAAGAGTACCTTTGGGGTCTCAATTGGCGCTAACGGCGGGATGAATACCAGCTATAGTTCAAATCCCTTTCGTAACTTTGGGCCGTCAACTAACCCGGCCGGAATCGATTTCTCCCAATTATTTGTCGGCGCAACATACGCGCGACGGTTATCCGACCGACATACCCTGGGTATTACGCCAGTTTTGGTTCTCCAGTCATTGAAAGTCGAAGGGCTAGAACCTTTTACCGGGTTGTCTGTTCACCCCAATGATGTGACCAATCGTGGGAGGGACTGGTCGGTCGGTGGTGCCGTGCGTATTGGCTGGCTGGGTGAAATTAATGATCGCCTTAGCCTGGGAGCATCGGTTCAAAGCCGTGGCTATATGGCTAAATTTGATAAGTACAAAGGCCTGATGGCTGAAGCCGGTGACTTTGACTTACCGCCCCAGCTCAACCTGGGTTTGGCATGGAAGTTTTCAGATACCGCTACAGGTGTCGTTGATTACCAAAGAATTAATTACGGTGACATCAAGTCGTTATCCAACTCCAATGATTACTTGTTTGCTCCACCTAATAATCTGGGCGGGGACGACGGCCTGGGTTTTGGCTGGGATGATGTTGGTATTCTCAAGCTAGGTGTTCAGTGGGAGTATAGCTCCCGGCTTACCTTGAGGACGGGATATAGTTATGCTAGCGATGCGATCTCGAACGAAGAGAGCCTGTTTAATTTGCTGGCGCCAGCCGTGGTCAAGGAGCATCTTAGTGTGGGCGCGACCTGGCGGTACGATAAACACTCGGCCATCAATGTAGCCTTTACCCGTGGTCTGAAAAAGTCCAGTGATGGCACTAACCCAAATGTTGCTCCGCAGACAGGCTCGTTATATTTATCCGTGAATGAGTTGGAAATCAGTTGGAGCAAATCATTTTAGGCCGTTCGTTATCAGCTTGGTGTCACCAGCGGGTAATGACCCATTATTATCCAGAAATTGGTTTTCCATATCACTATCCCCATCGGCATCGATCAGGTAATAATGTCCACGAAGTGCTGAAGCCACCAACGCAAACGTGGCTTGCTATTTAACAATCGAATCAACAAGGACAACAGCTACGCTTAGCCTATTATTACGGGCGTTAAGTGATCGGAATATTTGCTGATCTGCTTGTGGCCCGATGGCTGTTTGTACTATTTCGCGACAGACAAGTCGGTTGATATGGCACGGTATAATGGCCATCCATGTAGTCTGGACCATGAGGTCATATCACCACTAAGTGATCGTTCGCGGGTCGGCAACACTAGGCTTGATAGCTGGGAACAGCCATAGTTGCAAGGTAAAAACCATACTTGCGTTAAATATCACAAATTACGGTAGTAACGATCTCTATAAATATAGGAGAAATATATAAGCTAGCGGGTAATGCATCGATCATGTGCGAGTTTATATTTTCTACCACATTCCCAATCATTCCCGGAGTAATCAAGAATAGCGTGCATGGGGATAACCAGGGCAAGACAGGATTCACCTATGTGTTTATAACCGCGATCACATTTCCATCCGGGGCCGAAACTGGAATCCAGTAAATAACCATTTTCTGGCACCTTGATGGCTATGCAGCTTTGTCCTGCTGCAAGATAGCCGCGATCACATGTCCAACCAGGGCCGTAGGATTCATCCAGGAAATAACCGTGAGCAGGTATAGTAATGGCAATGCACTGACCATCGACTTTCCGGTAACCGCGTTCACATTTCCAGTAGTCACCAGAGGTGTTGAGATAGGCGTGTTGCGGGATAACGACCTGATGACAATCATTCATTTTCTTGATAGAGCCGCGTTCACATTTCCAGCCATTACCCTCATTGTTCAGATAGGCGTTTTCCGGCAAAGAGATGACTACGCAATGATTGTCAGCCCGTTCATAGCCGCGCCCACATTCCCATCCATCGCCATAGGATGCATTGGTCGCATAGGCATGTGCGGGTATCTTGACTGGCGCACAATGGCTCTCACCGATGGGGCGATAACCCTGATTGCACTCCCAGCCCTTGCTATATTTACTAGCGCTTGCGTTATCAGGCACCGATTCATCATTTTGAGGAATTGCCAGGCCAGGTATCGCGGTCAACAATACCAGTAGCAGCAAACGCACAAGAAATGATTTCCTGCCATGAGACAACATTAAAAATCACCTGCCTTAAGTACGAAAACAGTCGAGCCTTTGCGATCCTTAACATAGGCTTTGCCAGCAACATCATAGATATGCTCCTTGGCAGCATCAAAAGATTGAAGATAACCGGACTCGACAGAAGCCAATTTTGGCGAAAGCTTCTTTAATGCCTCTGCCTCAAGAAAGAATTCGACTTCCATTATGCTGGCGTAGCCAGTAAAACGCACACAGTTACACGTACTATCATAGCTACGACTGGGGTTAGAAAAACTCAGCTTCATCGTTATTTCCTGGAATGACGTGACGCAGGACTGACGCCATCGGGTGACATGGCCTTGAGAAATTTGAATAACTCGCTATCGGTTGATAGCACCAGCGTGGTGTTGGTCGTAATAATGGATTTATAGGCCTGCATGGTGCGGGTGAATTCATAGAAGGCGACTGACTGCGCGTTCTGATTGTAGGCACTGGCGTAAATCTCGGTGGCCTTGGCATCCGCAAGGCCGCGTATTTCCTCGACCTGGCGATAAGCTTCGGACTGAATTTTGTTCAGATCGCGAACCCGGTTACCGCGTATGCGGGCGGCTTCACCATTGCCTTCTGACAGAAAACGTTCCGCGATCTGTCGCCGTTCACTAATCATGCGATCATAGATTTTTGGACGTACGCTTTGATTATAGTTGATCCGTTTGAAACGGATATCAAGTAATTCGATACCAAAGACTCGAACCTTGTCAGCCGCTGCCGAATAAATTTCCTGCTCGACCAGTTTGCGTCCTTTCTGAATCGGCACCAGTGACCCCACATCGGCTTCGGTATCAGTCAGAAGAGTATCGCGCAACGGTACACGATCTTTTGTTGTGCGAATGATTTCAATTAGCTCATGTTTGGCGACTGCATTACGAGTCTCACTACCCAGAATGTCATCTAGGCGCGATTGAGCGCTGCGTTCATCACGCAATCGTAAGAAATATTGCAAGGGGTCAGTAATGCGCCAGCGAGCGAACAGGTCAACCGAAATATAGAGTTTATCCTTAGTCGGCATATCTGATGGGTTGCCATCCCATTCGAGCACGCGCTTGTCGATGGGATTGATTTCCTGAATGAAAGGCAGCTTGATCTTCAGTCCCGCCGTGGTGACCGGCTCACCAACCGGCTTGCCAAACTGGGTGATAATCACTTGTTCGACTTCATTGACGGTATAAATAGAGCTCGCCAGCATATACAGGCCTACACCCAGTGTAATCAGTAATGCAAATGATCTACTGGTATTCATGGTTGTACACCTTTTTGACCACCAAGATTCAATAAGGGGAGCAGATTAGGTGCCTGCTCATCGATAATGATTTTAGAACTTATGCCAGGCATAACCTCTTGCAAAGTCTCGATATAAATACGCCGCTGGGTAACTTCAGGGGCCTTACTGTATTCCGTAAGCAGGGCGTTAAAACGCGCCACATCGCCTTCTGCCTCGTTAATGCGTTTAAGTCGGTAGCCATCAGCCTCACGAATGCGTTGATCTTTCTCACCTTCGGCTAGTGGAATCACCTTATTGTAGTCACGTCGCGCTTCGTTGATCAGTTTTTCTTTTTCCTGTTGCGCCTGATTCACTTCGTTGAAGGACTCCTGTACCGGCAGCGGCGGATTGATATTTTTCAATTGCACCTGATCAATACTGATGCCCATGGCATATTTGCTGGAGAGTAACTGCATTTTTTCCAAGGCCTCAATTTCAATTTCCTGACGTCCAACGGTAATGACTTCATCTACCGTGCGGTCTCCAACAACTTCTCGCATGACCGATTCCGAAACATAACGCAGAGTAGCTGCTGGCTCTCGGACCTCAAACAGGAATTTCTTTGGATCAGAAATACGGTATTGCACCACCCACTCCACCAGTGCGGAATTCAGGTCGCCGGTGACCATTTCGGTTTCGCGCTTGCCATCAACCGGACTTTGGAAGCGATCAGTGGATCCAGTCGTCGAGAAGCCGAACTCCTGTTTCAATTGTCGTTTGACGGGCACGATGGTCGCTACATCAATGCCCAGCGGTAATTTGAAATGCAGACCGGGCTGCACTTCCTTGAGGTATTGCCCAAACCGTTGCACGACAGCGACCGAGTCGCTGGGTACCGTGTAATAGGCTGTCCACGCACCTAGACCAATCAGCACTATCAGGGCGG
>JBFFRZ010000085.1:0-9803 GCA_041572715.1 Gammaproteobacteria bacterium | reverse complement strand
GCATTTATGGGTGTGTGGGTCTCGGGCATGATTGCAGGCGATGTACCCAACACACAGCTTGGCGCGTTTGAAAAAGCTATTCGTTCCGGAGATATCCTGGTGATGGTCGATGCCCCAAGGAAGCGCGTCGATGAAATAACCGAGTTGGTTAAAAGCCATCATCCCGAGGCAGATATCATGGGTGTTGAGCCGACTATTCCGGCTTTTCCATGAGGTGAGAGAGGTAAGAAAGTAAGTAGAAGTAATAATCAGACTCCGCAGTGCGGACCATGAGCCACACAGTAAAGTGGCGAAAGTAGCAAGCGCGCGCTTTAGGGGTTAATCCCCTAAGGCGTCGGCGTTACTGACCTTTGCTGTTGCGGGCTGTTGCCAGCAGATATAGCCATCCTGAACAGTGATTTCAATCGTGCTGAGACCCTGACCCAGGCAGGGGCCATGTATACACGTGCCCTGATCAATCGTAAAACGCGCGCCGTGGAGTGAGCACTGGATGTGTTCCCCGTCGAGGCTCAAAAACTGATCAGGCATCCATTCCAGCGGCGCTCCGGTATGCGGGCAGCTATTGATGTAACCGTAGTAGCGGCCAAGTTTGTGCACAACAAATATCTCGTAGGATGCGCCTGTCTGTGTCGATGAAAAGCCACGCGCGCTATCCGGCTGGATTTCATCGGCGGCACATAGTTGTATATGATGTGTTGTACTCAAGGCGAACAGTTCCAGGTGGTCAGGTGAAAAATAGCTTCAAGTCTGCCGATGAGGTAGAACGTGCGTTTTATAATGCCATAGAGCATAAAGACATTCAGCAGATGACCGAATTGTGGCTCGATGATAAAGACGTTGCCTGTATCCATCCGATGGGCGCACGGTTAGCCGGGCGCGCACAGGTGATCGGAAGCTGGCAGCAAATATTCCAGAGTGAAAGCAGCCTGGTTTTCCAGTTACAGGATATTTCAAGAACGCGGCAGGAAGAACTGGCCGTGCATGTACTGCATGAGGTCATTACCACGGCAGACAAGCCCAATAAGCCAACCACGGTTATAGCAACCAATGTTTACCGGCAGGACGGGCAGGGTCACTGGGGAATGCTCCTGCATCATGCCTCCATATCGCCAAGGACCGTTATGGAACGTCAGCATGGAACCGGCCACCCCGTAAAACTGCATTAGACTCTTGCTGCCTGCTTTTTCATGAGCAGCAGAATCAGTAATACGGAAGGCAGGCCGAGGGCCGCGGCATACATAAAGAATATCGGGTAATTGCTGGCGTCCACCACAACTCCGGAAAAACCGCCAATGAATTTGGGTAGCAATAGCATGATTGAGCTGAACAGAGCGTACTGGGTGGCGGTATAGGCACGGTTGGTCAGGCTCGACAGGTAGGCAATGAACACGGTTCCCGCAAGCCCGCCGGCAAGGTTGTCCGCACCCACGACCAGGATCAGCCAGATTACCAAAGGCTGCTGCCCGGCCAGCCAGGCGAACAGGAGATTGGTCAGGATGACGATAATCGCCCCCGCCAGCAGCATGCGCATCACGCCGTAACGCACGACCAGCACGCCACCAATCAATGCACCCGAGATGGTGATGAACTTGCCTACGAGACCGCTCACGATACCGATCTCGGAACCGCTATAGCCCATGTCCTGGTAGAACGGAAAGGCCATCACGCCCAGCGTGATATCGCTCATGCGATATACCGCGATAAAGCTGAGGATAAGTAATGCATTCCAGCCATTACGCGCAAAGAAGTCGGCGAAAGGACAGATGACAGCGCCAACGAACCAGGCCTGGATCTGCCGGAGTCTTTCCGGCAGGTGCTCGTTACGTTCCAGCAGGTCAAGCACACGCTTTTCTGTTTCCCACTCGCTGTCGCGCAGGCTATGGTCGGGTTCGTCAATTACCATTGTGCTGATGATGCCCACCGACATAAACAGGGCCATGCAGATATAGGCTACAGACCAGGAATAAAAGTCCGCGATGACAAACGCCATACTGCCGGCGATAATCATGCCGATTCGGTATCCGAGTTGATAGGTGCCGGCCATGGCGCCCTGGTATTCATCATCGATCGCCTCGATACGCCAGGCGTCGATGGAGATGTCCTGGGTTGCCGATGAAAAGGCCGTCAATACCGCAAACACAACCACGATGGCCAGGTCGGTACGCGGGTCGGAAACCGACATCATCACCAGCCCGGTAATAACACCGGCCTGGGCCAGCAGCATCCAGCTCCTGCGCTGGCCCAGCAGGCTGGTCAGGAATGGCAATGGCAGGCGATCAACCAGCGGGGACCAGACAAACTTGAGACCATAGGCGAGTGCCACCCAGCTGACAAAACCGATTGTAGTCTTGTCTACCTGTTCGCTGTTCAGCCAGGCGGACAACGTGCCAAACACCAGCAATATGGGTAGCCCCGCAGAGAAGCCGAGGAACAGCATGGCGACGACCTTCGGGTTTTTATAAACCCCGAACGATTCGACCCAACCGTGGACTCTCGATTTAATGGCCATTAAAGCTCATATTCGTAGTCCATGATCAGCGGCGCGTGATCGGAGAACCACTTGTCGGTATAGACACGCGCCTTGATGACTTTGTCGGCGAGCTGCGGCGTAATGACCTGGTAATCAATGCGCCAGCCTACATTGTTCTCCCTGGCGCTGCCCCTGTTCGACCACCAGGTATATTGCTCCGTCTCCGGTTCAATGACCCGGTAGGCATCATAAAAACCATCCTCCTTAAACAAATGATCCATCCATTCCCGCTCGTGCGGCAGGAAGCCAGAGTTTTTCTGGTTGCTTTTCCAGTTTTTCAGGTCTATTTCGCGGTGTGCGATATTAAAGTCTCCGCAAATGATTACATGCTGCTGTTGCTGTTTGAGCCGGGCCAGGTGGTAAGGAAATACTTCTAGAAAACGGTCCTTTGATTCCTGGCGATGATCACCGGCTGAACCGGATGGTGCATACAGCGAAATGATAGAAAGGTCGCCAAAGCGCGCCTCGATGTAGCGACCTTCCAGATCAAATTCCTCGACGCCGAAACCATTGATGATGGTGTCCGGTTCCTTCCTGGCGTACAGGCCCACGCCGCTGTATCCCTTCTTTTCAGCCTGCACATAGTGACAGTGAAACATACC
The DNA here is from genome assembly GCA_041572715.1 of Gammaproteobacteria bacterium. Lineage (GTDB taxonomy): Bacteria > Pseudomonadota > Gammaproteobacteria > JAJDYQ01 > JAJDYQ01 > JAJDYQ01. The sequence goes on along the minus strand of JBFFRZ010000085.1, from coordinate 6,671 downwards.
CGGCCAGAACACCGGGTCACCCAGCTGATGCACCTGCGCCTTCAGTTCCTGTATACAGACAATATCGGCGCGCTGCCTTTTCAGCCAGTCAAAAAAACCTTTGCGTTCAGCAGCACGGATGCCGTTTACATTAATGCTGATAATTCTCATCTTGTGTTGTCAGTGCAGGATTGGCGTGTATCATACCCGCGCCCGTCACGATGAGATAGGTTATCGAAAATACGATCATGCAGGATTATCAACAGGAATTTCTCGACTTTGCCTTGCGGCAGGGCGTGCTGAAGTTTGGTGAGTTCACGCTCAAGTCAGGCCGGGTCAGCCCGTACTTTTTCAATGCGGGGCTGTTTAATACCGGTGAGTCCTTATCAAGGCTCGGCAAATACTATGCACAAGCCATTGTTGATAGTGGTGTCGAGTTTGACGTCCTGTTTGGCCCGGCCTACAAGGGCATTCCGCTGGCCGCGGCAACCGTTGTTGCGCTGGCTGATCATCATGGCCGCAGCCTGCCGTACTGCTTCAATCGCAAGGAGGCCAAGGATCATGGCGAGGGGGGCAATCTCGTCGGTGCGCCGCTCGACGGGCGGGTATTGATCATCGATGATGTCATTACCGCGGGCACTGCGATCCGTGAGGCGATGGATATCATTGCTGCAAACAATGCGACCGCTGTTGGGGTTGCGATTGCTCTGGACCGTATGGAGAAAGGCAAGGGGGAACGTTCAGCCATTCAGGAGGTTGAGTCGGACTATGACCTGCAGGTGATCAATATCGCCAACCTGGGAGTGCTGATTGAGTTCATCAAACAGTCTGGCGAGTATGATCAACATTTGGATGCCATGCTTGCCTATCGTGAACAGTATGGCGTGTAGTCCCGAGCGGGTTCTACATTCTGCATAAAACTAACCAATAATCAGTTTGAGTCCCACGGCGATTGTCACAATCTCGAACACGCGCTTGATCCAGCGGTTGCCAAACTTGATGGCCATGTGAGCGCCCAGATATCCGCCTAGCAAAGATCCGACCAGTAACATAGGTATCCAGTCCCAACGAATGTTACCCAGAATACCCAGCGTTAATGCACCGGTGCCATTCCAGAAAATCCCAACCAGTATCAGGGTGTAGGCAACCGCGCGTTGATAGTCCATGCCAAACCAGCGTACCAGCCACAGGGTAACGAACAGGCCGGTGCCCGAGGTCAGCGAGCCGTTCAATCCACCGATCACGAATAGCATTAGCCCGCCAACGACCATGCCTTTGCGGTCACGATGTTGCGGATCATGGGTTTGCCCGAGACTTCGCTTCAGTCCTGAATAGACACCGAGTCCGAGAGTGAGTATGCCCAGTGCAATCTCGGCATTGCGATCTGGTACCAGCAGGATAATGTTGGCGCCAACGATCACGCCCGGCACCCCGGTGAACAACATGAACAGCGCAAACTGTCGTTCCAGGCGGCTGGATTTCAGATGCCTGGCGGTAGCACCGACGCCAAGCGCAACGCTTGCCAGCTTGTGGGTAGCCAGCGCGATTGCAAATGGCAGGCCGAGAAAGATAAGCGCGGGTAGTTGCAACAGGCCGGCGCCGCCGCCGGAAAACGCGGAAAAAAGATTGGCAACGAAGGCCACAATGAGCAGTAGTATTTGTTCAAAAACATTCATCAGGTCGATGCTTATAAGCCGGCTGGGGCTTGTGCTAGACTCGTATCACGACGAGATGGATATTCGTAGATGATAAAAAACCTGTTGCTAATGTTTTCACTGGTACTGTATTCCGCCATTGCCAGTGCAGCACTATATAAGTGGGTCGATGAAAAGGGCAACACCCATTACACATCGACACCGCCGCCGGAGTCTGCTGTGCATGACCGTGAGGTGATTGGCAAACAGGGTCGCGTGATCAAAAAGCTCCAGGGCAAAATGACCGCAGAGGAAAAAGCGGTCTACGAGCAAAAGATGCTCGAGGAAGAGCAGGCCGCCAGGGCAAAGGAGGAGCAGGAGAAAAACGATCGTAGTTTGCTCATCAGCTACACGTCTGTGAGTGATATAGAAGAAAAGCGTGAAGTAAAATTGAAGGTGCTTGATGAGTATATTGAAAGCCTTGAACAAGTCCGTAACCGGTCCGGCGAAGAATATGATGCGCTATTAAGCCAGGCGATCACGGAAGAACGCGAAGGCAAGGTTCCATCAGAAAAGCTGAAGGCGGACATGCGTAGCGCCAAGCGAGAATTCGACACGGCCGAGGCGGAGCTTGCCAACAGCCGGATTGAACGCAAGGAGCTTGAAAAGCGCTTTATCGATGATATTTCGCGTTTCAAGGAACTGAAAGGTATCAAGCAGTAAAAGTCTTCAGCGACTTTATGCACGCATCAGGCTGCCAACCCCGTCGTCAGTAAATAACTCGAGCATCACGGCATGCTCAACACGCCCGTCGATGATATGAGATGAGCGGACTCCTGAATTGATCGCATCCAGTGCGCACCTGACTTTGGGCAGCATGCCGCCATGGATGACGCCATCCTTGATTAACTGGCTAACGTCAGATGCACTCAGGCCGGACAACAACTGACCATTCTGATCGAGGATGCCGCTGGTATTGGTCAGGAGTATCAGTTTTTCCGCAGCCATGACTTCGGCCAGTTTGCCGGCAACGAGGTCGGCATTAATGTTGTAGGAATGCCCGTCCTTGCCGACGCCGATAGGTGCGACTACCGGAATGAAGTCGCCATGAATCAGCATGTCCAGCACACTGGTATCGATACTCTCAACTTCACCGACATGTCCGATGTCGATAATTTCCGAGGTTTCTGTCGCAGGATCGTTGCGGGTCATCTGCATCTTGGCCGCATGAATCAGGCCGCCGTCCTTGCCGGTCAGGCCCACGGCCTTGCCGCCATGACTGTTAATCAGGTTAACGATCTCCTTGTTCACCAGGCCGCCGAGCACCATCTCAACCACGTCCATGGTTTCACGGTCGGTTACCCGCATACCGTCGACGAATTCACTTTCCTTGCCAATGCGTTTCAGTAGATGGCCAATCTGCGGACCACCACCATGAACCACGACCGGGTTCAGGCCGACCAGTTTCATCAGCACGATATCCCGGGCAAAGCTGCTTTTCAGGTTTTCATCAACCATGGCATTGCCACCATACTTGATGACAATGGTTTTACCCTGAAACTGCCGGATGTAAGGCAGGGCTTCGGTCAGTACCCTGGCGACGTTAAGTGCTTTTTCTTTCATGCGTAAACCTTACTTGTTTTTACCCAGGTTGCCTGAACCTTTCAGGTATTTTGATACGTCGACATCCCGGGCGCCGCCACCGAGAATCAGGGTCGGACTGTCATCATAATCATTGTCGTAGGATACGGCTTCCGGGCTGAGGTTTTCGGAAAATTTCTCTGCTGCTGGTTTTGCGGGTTTTTTGGGGGCAGGATGCTTGACACGGTAGATGATCAGGATGGCGAGCCCGCCAACCAGTGCGATCACCGCAAGGGTCATGTACAGCCAGGGTAATTCGGTTTCACTGTATTGTTCAACGCCAACACCACCGGGGGTCCACACGGCAATCAGCCACTTCGAATTCGGTATGCGGACAAACTTTTGTGCGATACCGGATTTGACCTCGGGATTGCCGTGGCTAAACAGGGTGACCGTTGGCCCGGCCAGTACCTGGCGTAATTCAGTATAGATGCTGATGTTTTGCAGTTTTCCTATCTCCTGTTTTAGCAGACTGAACGGATAGTGTGCGACGATGGCGCCAATGGTCTGGCCGGCCTGGTCCCGTACCTTCCTCACCAGCGTCAGGTTGGCGTCCGACGAATGGAACAGCAGCGCCTCGGCCGGCGGGTCGCCGGTGTAGGCGGCCTTGATGATTGCGATACAGGCAAACCCGCAGGATGGTGAATTCGCTTCATCTGGCCGCTCCTTGCCCTTGATGTACAACCTTACTCTCAGGCTGCCGGGTAATTGTTCCTGGTATTGGGTCGCCAGCTGCTGCAGCTGTTCTTCATTTTCATCCGTAATCGCGTTGATCAGTACTTCCTCGGTGGCCAGTTTTTCCAGCGATGAAAAATAGTTCTTCATCATCGTGCCGATACGTTCACCGAGGGAGTTGATCTCCTGGCTGGCGCCCGCTTCATCTGTCTGACCTTCTTCCTGCGCAGCTAACGGGGCGCAAAACACAGCCAGCAACATCAGTATGAATATCCTGTTATTCATCCTGCTGGCCGGCCCGTTGATGGAAGTGGATACTGATTTCATCGATCAGTTGCCTGGCAATTTTATTTTTATGGGCAAGTTCAAGGTGCTTGCTGCCGTCCTCCCAGTATAGATCGAGCATGTTGGTTTCGACCTCAAAACCGCTGTTGCTACCGCCGACCGGGTTCGCGGCAATCATGTCCATGTTTTTGCGTAGCCGCTTTTCCTGCGCATACTGTTCCAGGTTGTCGGTCTCGGCAGCAAAACCCACCGTGAAAGGGCGGCGCGGTAATTTACCAACTTCCAGCATGATGTCGATAGACGGGGCGAGCCTGATCGAGAGATCATCCGCTGATTTTTTCAGCTTGCCCTCATGGTAAGTGGCGGGCAGATAGTCGGCGACGGCCGCCGCGCCAATCAGGATATCCTGCTGGTCTACCCGGTCCAGTACCTGCTGACCCATCTGCTGCGCAGTTTCAACGTCCACCCGGGTTACCCCTTCAGGTGTTGCCAGGCTGACCGGTCCGCTTACCAGCGTCACGTTGGCGCCGGCTTCCCTGGCGGCCCCGGCAATCGCAAAGCCCATTTTCCCTGAGCTGCGATTGCTGATAAAGCGCACCGCATCGATCGCTTCCCGGGTCGGGCCTGCGGTAACCATGACGTTCAATCCCCCGAGCTTCTGGCTGCTGAAGCTGAGGTTTAATGCGTTCAGCAGCTCCACGGGTTCCAGCAACCGGCCCGGGCCAATATCGCCACAGGCCTGTGAGCCCACGGCTGGCCCGACAATCTGTATATCCCTTTCTTGCAACTGCTGGAGATTGGCCTGGGTCTGGAGATTGGCCCACATCTGCTGATTCATTGCCGGTGCCACGATGACGGGCGCGGATGATGCCAGGCACACCGTGCTCAGCAGGTCATCCGCCAGACCATGGGCCAGACGCGCACTAAAATTGGCTGATGCCGGTGCAATCAGGATGCAGTCAGCCCATTTGGCGAGTTCAATATGACTCATGCCTGCCTCAGCGGTTTCATCCAGCAATTCGTGGCGTACCGGATGACCGGACAACGCCTGGAAGGTGAGGGGCGTGACAAAGGACATGCCACCACGGGTCATCACCACGCGCACCTCGGCCCCCGACCGGGTCAAAAGCCTGGTCAGTTCGGCCGCCTTGTAGGCCGCAATGCCGCCGGTGACGCCAAGGATGATCCGCTTTGTGGAAAGAAAATTCATGTAACGCTTAGTTGGTTTATAAATTATTCGCCTATCCTATTATTTTTATTGGGTTAGATGAAGATTAATAGGCGCAAACCGCAAAAAAATACAGTTATGTGCCCGCATTCAGACTGATACAAACCATTTTATGGGAATCAGAGACTGGCCGGACCGGGAACGGCCGAGAGAAAAACTGCTCATCAGGGGAGCCGCGGTGCTGAGTGATGCCGAGTTACTGGCAATCTTTTTGCGTACCGGGATACGGGGCAGTACCGCGGTCGATCTCGCCCGGCAGATGATCGTGCAATTCGGCAGCTTGCGCGGGGTATTGCAGGCGAGCCTGGAAGAGTTCTGCAGGTTGCCGGGATCTGGGCCGGCCAAGTTTGCGCAGCTGCAGGCGGTGCTGGAGATTGGCAGGCGCTATCTTGTCGATGAAATCAGCCGGGGCGATGTGCTGGATAGCCCCCAGGCAACTCGCGATCTGCTGGGGATGAAAATGGGCCATTTGTCGCATGAGGTGTTTGCCTGCCTGTTTCTGGATAATCAGCACCAGGTCATTCACTACGAGGAGATGTTTCGCGGCACGCTTGATGGCGCCAGCGTCTATCCGAGGGAGGTCGTCAAGCGCGCGCTCGAGCTGGATGCCAAGGCACTGATTTTTGCGCACAACCACCCGTCCGGTATTTCTGAGCCCAGCCAGGCGGACCGGGACCTGACCCGGCGTTTGCAGGAGGCGCTGGCACTGGTGGAAATCCGCGTGCTGGATCATTTTATTGTTGGCGACGGTCAGCCGCTGTCCTTCGCCGAGCGTGGGCTGCTCTAGAATATTTGCTTTAACTGCCTGTTTTTCTTGCGGTCGCGCCTAGAGGCTGGTATAAAGTGCGCCCTTTTGAATGCCCGGCCCACCAGGTTGGGAGTCTAAGACAGGTAAATTCAGGAATCAGTGTCATGTCCAGAGTATGTCAGGTAACAGGAAAACGCCCAATGTCGGGTAACAATGTGTCACATGCACACAACAAGACCCGTCGTCGTTTTCTGCCCAATCTTCACACCCACAAGTTCTGGGTTGAAGAAGAAAACCGTTGGGTGAAACTGCGTGTTTCCACCAAGGGTATGCGCATGATTGACAAGCTGGGTATCGCAGAGGTGTTGACCCGCATGCGTGCCAGTGGCGAGAAGGTATAAGGAGCAGAACGATGCGCGATAAAATCAGACTAGTTTCTTCAGCGGGTACCGGTCATTTCTACACCACGACCAAGAACAAG
>JBFFRZ010000084.1:0-9816 GCA_041572715.1 Gammaproteobacteria bacterium | reverse complement strand
CCCAGGGCATAAAGTTGTTGTTGCCGGCCCAGGGCGTGTTATTGCCACCCCAGCTACGATTGTTGCCACCCCAGGGCATGAAGTTATTGTTGCCGCCCCAGGGCGTGTTATTGCCACCCCAGCTACGATTGTTGCCACCCCAGGGCATGAAGTTATTGTTGCCGCCCCAGGGCGTGTTATTGCCACCATAGCCGCCGCTGTCCCAGGGAGCCCAGGCAGCAGAGACAGTTGCACTTGCGGCCGACAAGGTAATCAGGGCAGCAATGCTCATCAGTTTAATCGCTTTCATTGGTTATAAGTCCTCGTAAATTATCGTTATATGTGGTGGCAGTTATTGATAAATCAATAGTAGACCAAAGTGATTAAAGTCGGTAGCAGAACCGCCCGGACGCAAGGGTCAGGCTACATTCTCGTTCTCAGTATCCTCAACAGGTTCGCTGTATCCGCAGTCTTTCTCCGGGCAAACCAGTTCCTTGCCCTTTCGCTTGGTTTCTTTTAGCGTGAGTATCGGCCAACCGCAGTCGGGGCATGGCTGATCAACGGGTTCATTCCATACCGCGTAGTCACAGTCAGGATAACGCGAACATGAGTAAAAGGTTTTACCTTTACGTGACCGGCGTGTCACCATGTCACCCTGTTTGCACTTTGGACACTGTACGCCTGTTGAGGTAGGTTTCTCCAGCGGTTCTATATAGGTGCAGTCGGGATAAGAACTGCAACCGATAAATTTGCCATATTTACCACTACGGATGATTAGCGAGGATCCGCAGGAGGGACAACTCCGGTCTGCTACGATTTCAGGTTTTTCCTCTTCCTGGTTCTCCCCGAGGTTACGCGTATAGTCACAGTCAGGGTAAGCGCTGCAGCCAACAAATCGCCCTCTTCTTCCAAGGCGTATCATCAGTGGTTCGCCACATTTGGGGCATGCTTCATCCATCGGCTCTGTGGTTGCGTCTGCCCTGGATACCGTTTGCTCTTTTTCCTTGACCAGCTTGATGAAAGGCTTCCAGAAGTGGTCCATAACCGGAATCCATTCTTTTTCGCCACGCGATACCGCGTCCAGATCATCCTCCATGCGCGCGGTAAATTCATAATCGACATAATCAGGGAAATGATTGGTGAGGAAACGATTGACTACCCTGCCCACATCGGTCGGGAAAAAACGTCTCCGATCAATCTCGACGTACTCCCGGTTCTGTAGGGTAGATATGATCGCAGCGTAAGTGGAAGGCCGGCCAATACCATATTCTTCAAGAGCTTTAACCAGAGTGGCCTCGGTGAATCTGGGTGGTGGTTCGGTGAAATGCTGGTCAGCGCGGATTACCTTGAGTGAGACGATGTCTCCCTGTTCGAGTGGCGGCAGCATTTTTTCATCATCATCGCTTTCATTGTCATCCTTGCCTTCAAGGTATACGGCAATGAAGCCCGGGTTTGCAATGGTGGAACCCGTTGAGCGAAAACTATTGCCATCCCCACAGGCAAAATCTACCGCGACCGTGTGCAAAGTGGCATGGATCATCTGACAGGCAAGGGTACGCTTCCAGATCAGTCCATATAACTTGTATTGATCCTTGCTCAGAACGTGTTTCAAAGAGTCTGGAGTACGCATTATTGATGTCGGCCGTATTGCCTCGTGGGCTTCCTGTGCATTTTTTGCCTTGGTTTTGAAAATCCTCGGCTTGTCCGGTATTTCTGTCTTGCCATATTTGCTGGAGATAAAGCCGCGTATTTCCTCGATGGCTTCATTGGCCAGTGTTACAGAGTCAGTACGCATGTAAGTGATAAGTCCTACTGTTCCAGACCCGGTATCAATACCCTCGTAAAGCTGCTGTGCTGTACGCATGGTACGTTGCGTGGAAAAGCCCAGTTTACGCACAGCTTCCTGTTGCAAAGTGGAGGTGGTGAATGGTGGCGAAGGGTTTCTTCTTCGGGACTTTTTCTCAACCTGGCTAACGGTCAGTGCCTTGCCACCATTTTTGCTCAGCACATCCCGGGCATGGGTAGCATCCTTTTCATTATTGATCGTAAACTGTTTTACTTTTTCACCCTGGAATTCCCTTAGCCGGGCAATAAACTCCTGCTTGTCTTTCTTCAGGTCGGCCTCGATAGACCAGTATTCCCTGGGGACAAAAGCCTCTATTTCGTCTTCACGCTCCGCAATAAGCCTCAGTGCAGGGCTTTGCACTCTCCCGGCGGATAGCCCGCGCCGAATCTTTTTCCATAACAACGGTGAAAGGTTGAAACCGACCAGGTAATCCATTCCTCTTCTGGCCTGCTGCGCATTGATGAGTTCCTGCGAAAGTTCTCTGGGTTCTTGTATTGCATTCCTGATCGCATTTTTGGTTATTTCATGAAAAACAACACGATAAACCGGTTTGTCTTTTAACAGATTTTTATCCTTCAGCAGCTCATACAGGTGCCACGATATGGCTTCTCCTTCGCGGTCGGGGTCGGTTGCGAGATACAACGCATCAGATTTTTTCAGCGCCCTGGCTATTGCATCGACATGCTTGTGACTCTTGTCGATGGGTTCATACGACATTTTGTAGCCATGTTCGGTATCAATCGCGCCTTCTCTGGGAACCAGGTCTCTAACATGTCCGTATGAGGCAAGTACGGAAAAGTCCTTGCCCAGGTACTTGGTAATAGTCTTGGACTTGGCAGGAGACTCAACAATGACGAGGTTCTTGGCCATTAACTATGAAGCAATCAGTTTACGGAGATTAATTCAGGAGGCTGTTAGGCTCATGAAATCGCATGGTTTCCAGACGTTCAAATGCGGCTTGTTCATGGGATTGATTGGATAGCACGATTAATACTATCCATTCCAGCTGATCAAGGTCTATGCCGTCCGTGTTCAGCGCTATCAAGCGATCAACAACCAGCTCAAAACTGTTTGAAGACAGGATGCCGGAATTGGCGAGTCCGAGCAGGTAGTTCTGACACTCAATATCGAGCAGAGATTTTTCTGTGTCCGAGAAGAGCCTTATGGAAAGGCTGTCATGCTGGACGGGCAGCTGGTTCGATATCTGGGAACCAAGATCATCCAGCCAGCGAAAGGCCTCGTTGATTTCAACGCTGGCAAAACCGGCATCCAGCAGCATGGACTTCAGTGATTCCTGGCCCTGTTGAAAAGCCTCATCGTCCGTAGAGGCATTTTGCAGAATATACATGAGCACATCGATAACATTTTCTTTCATGGCCGAACTGTATCATGTCTCGGCATTTCGAATATAGTGCCCGCCGGTTTGAGAGGTTATTTTGCCTTGTAATTCCAGTATGAGAAGTACGGAAGAAATTTCACTGATTTTCAGCCCGGTTCGTTTGACCAGTGTATCGATACTGACCGGATCATAAGCCATGGCCTCAAGAACAGTCTGGTGGGTACTGTTATGTTCCCGCGTCTGCCCGGGTGAGCTAATGTCTGGTTGCGACAGGCTCTCTGCGGTGCGAGCAATTGGCATAAGCTCCTCGATAATGTCTGCAGCCGTCTCTACCAGTTTAGCCCCCTGCCGGATCAACTGGTGACACCCTCGAGCAAGAGGGTTATGTATTGATCCGGGTATGGCAAAGACTTCACGGGATTGCTCAAGAGCCTTATATGCCGTAATTAGAGACCCGCTTTTTTGCGCGGCTTCTACCACCAGCGTTCCCAGGCTCAGGCCGGAAATAATGCGATTGCGTCTGGGGAAGTTGCCGGGCAAGGGCTTGCTTCCGGGAGGAAACTCGGAAACCAGCGCGCCCTGTTCCGCAATCCTGTGTGCAAGCTGCTTATGTCTGGCAGGGTAAACGCGATCTAGCCCGTTACCGGTTACAGCTATGGTTTGCCCGCCACCATCGAGCGCCCCTTGGTGACTTGCGCCATCAACACCCAGGGCTAGGCCGCTGGTTATTGTGAGGCCGGTTTGTGCCAGGTAGTGGGCAAATTCGTATGCGTTGTCGAGACCTTGTGCGGTTGGGTTGCGACTACCAACCATGGCGAGCTGGGGGTTGCTGAGCAGATTAGTGTCTCCGTTAATAAAAAGCACGGGCGGCGCATCATGGATGTCTTTCAGCAGGGGAGGATAATCCGGCTGATCGATGGCCAGCAGATGATGGGATTCTGACGAGGATAGCCATTGCATGGCCATGTCCAGCTGCCGGTTATCCGGTTTATTGATGTTCGTCAGGGAGACTTCATCCAGCCCGAGTGCCTGTAGCTCAGACTGCGGTGCCGACAATATGTTGCCGGGTGAACCATAAGTATCCAGCAGCGCGTGGATACGAACCGGGCCCAAGCCCGGCACAAGTACTAGCTTAAGCCAGTCTAGCTGGCTATTTGAGGTCACTCAGGAGTTCTGACTTCATCCATAACGCGTATGTGCGTGCGAGACTCCATCGCCAGCGCAAAACTCAGCTTGTCATAAGTCTCGAGAATCATGAGCGTACCCGCACGTTCATCGGGTAAGGTAACGGTATCGCCACGGGCAGGTGAAACAGTGTTGTCTACCGTCTCGCCCTGACTGAATGCGGACAGGACATGCCCTCTCACAAGGCCGTCGGAGGCTCCGAGGTTGATAATTACTGTCTGAAAGCGGCCGAATACCCCCACCCCGTCAAGTATTTCCAGAATGCGGCCTGTAAGCTGTTGATCCGGGACCTTGGGATATATATCAGTCAGTGCATCATCGCTTTCCTTGACGACGACAAAATCGCCAACCGCAACCTCCCGGGCTGATGAAGTCATCAGCAGAGTTGAAGGGTCGCCGAATGTATCGAGTTTTGCGTCGCCGACAAAGATACCCTCATAGCCCAGGTGGGCGCCTGTAACAGGGTCTTTGATGGCATTTCCCTGGTCATACACACGGTAGTATTTGCTTGCAGAGTCAGTCAGCCCAACGACATAGACGCGGTCACCATGGGCGGCACGGATATGCCCCTCCTGGCCACGAATAACATAAGGCCCGTTTTCTATGGTTGCGCTATCAAGAATGCTTGGGTTTCTCAGGAACTGCTGTATGGCCTCAACCGGGATGACCGGAATGGCGGTATCTATCGGGGTAGCACGGACTTTTGGCGAGAGCTTTACCACGCCGCGAGCGCGATTAATACCGAGCCTTGGCTGACCATCGACATAGCGCAGTGATAATACATCGCCTGGGTATATCAGGTGCGGGTCCGCAATCTGGGGGTTGCCTTCCCATAATTCCGGCCAGCGCCAGGGTTTCTCGAGATATTTACCAGATATATCCCAAAGCGTATCGCCTTTAACCACGGTATAGGTTTCAGGGGCGTCGCTCTTGATATTCAGGGTATCAGCAAGCACATTACCTATGCCAAGGCCTGAAAAAATGGCCACGGACAAGAGCAGCTGGCAGATTCGAGTAGGAAAAATTCGTTTCGCAGTCATGATTTACCTTTAATATAATGAGTGACTACACACATCTCAGTTAATCGTAAGACAGAATTTCTGATTATTCCAGTACTATTTACTTAAATTTCCTGTACTTGGGCGAGAAAAAGAGAATTATTCGAGATCAACATGGCGATATTGGACATTTTACACTTCCCTGATGAGCGTTTGCGACGTATGGCGAAACCGGTGGCGTCTGTGGATGCCCGGGTCAGGCAGCTGATTGATGACATGCTTGAAACCATGTACGACGCACCGGGGATCGGTCTTGCCGCGGTACAGGTGAATGTGGCGGAACGCGTAATCGTGGTTGATGTGTCTGATGACCGTTCCCAGCCGCTGGCCCTGGTGAATCCTGAAATCACCAGTCTTGAGGGTGTGGAAGAAATGGATGAAGGCTGTTTGTCTGTACCCGGTGTGTTCGAAAAGGTACAAAGGGCCGATGCAATTACGGTTAAGGCGCTTGGCCGCGATGGTGAGCCACTTGAAATGCGCGCAGAGGGCTTGTTGGCGGTTTGCATTCAGCACGAGATAGACCACCTGGACGGTAAACTGTTTATTGACTATCTTTCAGAGCTCAAGCGCCAAAGAATTCGCAAGAAGCTGAGCAAGCAGCAGACTTCGGGTAGCGCCGCATCCGCCAAGCGTAAAATTATCTAACTTTATATCCGCAGCCTGTAGACAGCGGGAGACTTAATTGAAACTGGTTTTTGCAGGCACCCCGGACTTCGCTGTGCCCACGCTGGAATTGCTCTTGCAAAGTGAACATGAAGTCGTTTCCGTTTACACGCAGCCGGACCGCCCGGCAGGCAGGGGACGCAAGCTGACGGCCAGCCCGGTAAAGCAGGTGGCGCAGAAACATCACGTCAATATATTACAGCCGGAGACATTACGTTCTGCTACAGCGGCGTCAGAACTGGCCGGTCTGCAGCCAGACATCATGATTGTTGTTGCCTATGGTCTTATTCTGCCGCCGGACATCCTGTCTGTCCCCGCTTACGGTTGCCTGAATGTTCATGCCTCGTTGTTGCCCCGATGGCGCGGAGCTGCGCCGATTCAAAGGGCTATCCTGGCTGGCGATAAACAAACAGGTGTAACCATCATGCAGATGGATACCGGCCTGGACACTGGTGATATGTTAAAGCAGTCAATTGTCCCGATATCCACCGAAACAACTGCCCGGCAATTACACGATGAACTGGCTGTCAGGGGCGCTGAAGATTTAATGCAGGTAGTTGAACAGTTCGACAGCGAAAAACCGCCAGTCCCGCAAAAACAGGACGATACCATTGCCACTTATGCTGACAAGCTCACTAAGCAGGAGGCCAGGATTGACTGGCGTGAGGCTGCCGATGTTGTGCTGAGGAAGATCAAGGCGTTTAATCCCTGGCCGGTGGCCCACACGTCATTGCATGGCAAAATACTCAGAATATGGGATGCAGAGATGGCCTGCTTAGAACGGGAAGCACGGCCCGGTGAGTTGATAACGTCCACAAATGGCATACCGGTTATCGCCTGTGGTGCCGGTGCGATTACGTTGCTGGAGCTGCAGCCCGAGGGCAAGAAGCGCATGTCATCACAGGCGTTCATGAATGCCCGTAAAGCAGATACACAGCCAGGGATAATTCTGGGTGAAGAACAGGAGTGACCCCCCGTCTGGGGTGGATGTCAGGGTAAGGGCTGCCCGGGCATTGCTTGCCACCATCCAGGATTACGAGCACCTGGATGAGGCCATACGGGAGCATTCGACGGGGCTTGCGGCTAAAGATAGTGCGTTGCTGCAGGCCATCTGTTATGGCGTTATGCGCTGGTATCCTACCTTGATATTCTGGCTGGAAAAGCACGCAGGTCGGTCGGCGAAAGACCTGAACCCCCCCGTAAGAGTTCTCATTCTGGAGGGTTTATATCAGCTGGAGCACATGCGCATTCCCGCACATGCGGCGATCCACTCGACCGTAGAAAGCTCGGCCTACTTGAATGCCAGGCGGGCAAAAGGCCTGATCAATGCCGTGTTGCGAGGGTTTCAGCGTGAAATCGCCTCTCCTGGCTGGAAACAGGTCCTGCAAGAGCATCAGCAGGCACAGTCAGCCCACCCGCTATGGATGCTTGAGCGGTTTCAGGCAGACTGGCCCGATGACTGGCAGCAAATCGTTGATGTTAATAATCGCCAGGCACCCATGGTAATCCGGCTGGACCTGGGTAGTACTACCACGGAAAATTATTTACAACGGCTAGATGATGCGGGTATACCAGCACAAAGACATGCTACTGTAGAAACGGCGCTGGTGCTGTCAAAGCCGGTAACAGTAGATGTGTTGCCCGGGTTTGATACAGGCCTGGTGACAGTGCAGGATGCAGCCGCGCAATTGGCGGCACCCCTACTTCAACACACACAACAGCACAGGGTATTGGACGCCTGTGCTGCGCCCGGTGGAAAGACCGCACATATCCTGCAGCAGTGCCAACCGGCATATCTGCTGGCGCTGGATAACAGCAAACAGCGGCTGCTGCGTGTTGAGGAAACGCTGCTGCGGATTCATCGTAAAGCAGCAGTATTGCAGGGGGATGCATCAAAACCCGAGCAATGGTGGGACAGTCAGCTATTCGATCGAATATTACTGGATGCTCCGTGTAGTGCGAGTGGCGTCATACGCCGGCACCCGGATATCAAGTATTTAAGGTCTGAGAAGTCACTGCAGAAAATAGTAAAGCGCCAGATAAAAATTCTGGATGCGATGTGGCAACTGCTAAAGCCGGGCGGTATCCTGCTATATGTGACCTGTTCTGTCTTCAAAACAGAAAACCAGGAACAGGTTACGGCATTTTTAGGTCGGCATGAAGATGCCAGCCTGGAGCCGATGCACGTGAAATGGGGACGCGGCAAAATCGGACGTCAATTGCTACCGGGGGATGATGATATGGATGGCTTTTATTTCGCACCAATCAGGAAAAAGTGAACAGGTTACCAATCTCCTTGATACTGCTGTTTATGCTGGGCAGTTTGATGCAGTCATCATCACTGATCGCCAGGTCTGATGAGTTTGCAACCCTTGATCTGCAGTTGAAGCAGAATGAAGCGTCGCTGTTACTGGACGGGCAAATCACATTTAAGTTCAGTAAGGCGGCTCTCGAGGCACTTGCCAATGGCTTGCCGCTTGGCGTGGAAACAGACATCACCATCAAACCCGTCGGTAAATGGTATTGGCCCAGAGCGGTGGCATCGATCAGATACAAGCTGGAGATTCAATATCATGCACTCAGCCAGCATTACCTGGTTAAAGCGATCGGCGACGATTATGCGCGTGCCTTTCTCACCCAGTCTTCAGCGCTGGCGGCCCTGGGGCTAGTGGGTGATGTGGCATTGATCGATTTATCCAGGCTGGACCCTGAGGATAGTTACGAAGTAAGTGTGCGTTCGATTCTGGATAGTGAGTCATTACCGGTGCCGCTGAGGCCGCTGACTTATCTCTCTGATGAGTGGCGGCTTCGCAGTGAATGGAAAAGATTAAGCTGGCCAGAGGAAAATTGATGACCCGCTCTCATGACATTACCCGAAAGCACTGGGGCGTGACGCCGGTTCTGTTACTCGTATCAGCTTTGCTGGTTTCCCTGTACCTGTTGAGCAGTGCCACAGAAAATTCGGCCGTTATCGGGCCATATTATTCGTGGCTGTTACTTGGAAACTCGATAGGTTTGTTGCTATTAGCCGGTATTCTCGGCTATCAGTTATACCGCCTGTACGTGGAGTACCGGCAGCGCAAGGCGGGTATACGTCTGACTTTGCGCATGGTAAGCATGTTTGTGGTACTGGCAGTTGTACCGGTTTCCCTGGTCTATATCCTCTCGGTACAGTTTCTACAGCGTGGTATTGATAGCTGGTTTGATGTTCGCATTGAGGTTGCCCTGGGTGATGCGCTGGACCTTAGTAGGGATTCAATGACCACCCTGATCAGGGAGAAGGCAAAAGCTACGCTCAAGTTGGCGGAACAAATTGCAGATACTCCAACCAGTATTGCGACACTGGACCTGGTAGATATGCGATTGACCAGTGGCGCAGATGAAATTGCCTTGCTCGATACGACGGGCAGGATGTACGCATTCAGTAATATAGACCCTGAGGTGCTGGTACCTGATGCCCCAAGCGAGCTCATCTACAGTCAGCTAAGGCAGGGATATCCTTATCTAGACCTGGAGCCGGTACGCAACGAAGGCTTTTTCATCAGGGTGGTGATCGAGATACCCGACACAGTTAGTCAGATCACCGGCGAGAAGCGTCTGTTGCAGGCGCTTTACCCGGTATCTGACCGCCTGAATACGCTTTCACAAAGTGTGCAATCAGCATTTGCGGCCTACAAGGAGCTTTCCTATCTCAGGGATGACCTGAAACATAGTTTTATCCTGACGCTGTCACTGGCGTTAGTACT
>JBFFRZ010000083.1:0-9826 GCA_041572715.1 Gammaproteobacteria bacterium | reverse complement strand
GCGACAGTGACAACAAGCTCAGTCCTCTGCTTGAATTACTGGATAGCCCGACACTGGATGTCCTAGTTATGCCGCTCGCTAACCGAAACCGGGAACTAATAGGCTTGCTCTGCATGATCAGTAAGCAGCAGTCGACTACCGGGGCCAACGATGATTCCAGAATTGCGTTCATAGAGGCATTGTCCGGTTTTGCTGCAGTCACCCTGGAAAGCCGCCAGATGCTAAGAATGCAGGAAGCGCTGCTGAATGCATTTATCAAGCTGATTGCAGGTGCAATCGATGCAAAATCACCCTATACCGGTGGGCATTGCCAGCGTGTTCCTGAAATCACCCTGCTGCTCGCACGGGCTGCCTGCAACAGTGATGATCCCAGGTTCAGGGACTTTAACCTGAATGACAAGCAATGGCAGGCACTGGAAATCGCCTGCTGGCTACACGACTGCGGAAAGGTAACAACGCCTGAATACGTCGTCGACAAGTCGACCAAGCTGGAAACCATCTATGACCGCATTCACGAAATACGCATGCGTTTCGAAGTCTTGAAAAGGGATGCCATCATCAATTACTGGCAACAACTCAGCGCTGGAGGAAACGAAAAAACACTGAAGGATGCGCTTGATAAGGCATTAAAGGAACTGGATGAGGATTTTGCTTTTGTCGCTGAGTGTAATGAAGGTGGAGAATTCATGGCCGAAGACAAGATCGAGCGGCTAAACCGGATTGCAGAACGGACCTGGATGAGAACCCTGGATGATCGTATCGGCATTTCATGGGAAGAACTGGGGCGCAAGAATCGAGCAGAGAAGCCTGAGCTGCCCGTAGAGGAAAAGTTACTCGCCGACAAGCCCGAGCATGTTATTGAAAGGCAGGATCACGAACGCATGCCGGATGACAACCCATGGGGCTTCAGACTGGATACACCGGAATACAAATACAACAGGGGCGAGCTATATAATCTGTCAATTGCACGCGGCACACTGAGCGAAGAAGAGCGCTTCAAAATCAATGAACACATGGTGCAGACCATCGTCATGTTAAACAAACTGCCCTACCCCAGGCATATGAAAGACATCCCGGACATCGCCGGCTGCCATCATGAGACACTGGATGGCAAGGGTTATCCGAAACGTCTCACGAAAGATGAGACACCGATAACCGGGCGAATGATGACGATAGCCGATATTTTTGAAGCTTTGACCGCCTCTGATCGTCCCTATAAAAAGGCGAAAAAACTCAGTGAGGCCATTCGAATTCTAAGCTTCATGAAAAAAGATAATCATATAGACCCCGACCTGTTCGAACTGTTTCTCAGCAGTGGCGTGTACCTTGACTATGCAAACAAGTTCCTTGATCCTGAGCAGATTGACAACGTCGATATTTCTGACTATATCGAAGCGTGATTTTATGACCATACAACCAATAGAATTAGCGAGAGATTACAATGCTGTTTAAACCTCATTCATTATCCGCGGAGATAAAATTTTCTGCCCTGCTATCGGCAGTTATCCTGTCATTCAGCTGTTCTGTCAGCCATGCCGTGGACGTCAGCGATATCAATACCGAGATCGACAGGTGTTCGAAAGCACATGAATATAACCCTGCGCAAGTTGCCAAGTTTTCGCCCAATGAGCTCGGCACCAACGAGCGCGAATTTCTGAAATGTGTATACGCTGGTATTGAGGAAAAAATAATACCAAAGGCGATGTTGCCTAATGACTACAAGGCGTTGATAGAAAACCATAAAAAGATGACAAATTCAGTTGAAAAAGGCGGAATGACCCGTCAAGAAAGGAAAGCTCAGACCGAGGAATTACTCAGGAAAATCAAAGCCAACGAAGTCGCTGAAACAGAGAGACGTATTCAGGACCTGTCTGCCAAGCGGGACCAGTTCATGCAGGATCGCGCCAGAATGCTTAAGCGCAATCCAAGAATGTTTTAATCAACTGCCCCCTTAGAGGGCGCTCTCGTTCAGTGTATAGAGTGTTACCTTAGAAGCGTATACCAAGTCCCAGGTATGGGCCACCGGACTGCATATCCCAGACAGTACCGTTGTCATCGTAATCCCAGTCCATGACACGGTAACCAATCTTGGCGGTGTAATCTTCTTTGAATTCCCAGTTAACACCGGCAAGAATTTGATAAGACAGGTCAGACCCGCCCGCCCCAACATCAAGGTAACCGAGGAGGTCTACATTTTCTGAAACCGGGTGCAGGGCCTTCACGCCGACGATAACGTCGGTCCAGCTTTCAGAACCATCTGCACTTAGCGCGCCACCCGGAAAGACGACGCCTGAACCGGCAATCACGACATCAGCATCGGCCTCCAGCTTGGTGTATCGCAAGCCACCAACCAGATCCAGTTGGGTTTTATCATCCAGCAGTCGGTACGCAGCATTCGCCTGGTAAATCGTAATGGCAGTATCAACTTCAAGCGCGCCTTTAATGGATACACGGCCAAATGGGCCAGTGACTGACTTGGACTCCTCATCGGAAACCTTGAAATAGACAGCATCAATTCCAAAAGTCCAGGGGCCCTTCTGAGCGGTCAACACGCCCATGAATGCCGAGTCGAGCGTGTCCCAGATATCACTGAACGACATGTCGACATCCGCGGTAACGCCGCGCAACCCAACTTCACCATCAAGCCCAGCGCCCTTGAAATAAGGAGTCGCTTCAAAACTCCACCCGTCGACATCAGATGCAAGGCTATTCTGACTGGCGATAAACCCAAGAGTGATCGCAGCTAGTAGAATTAAACGACTAAATTGCATGAAGTAACTCCCTGAATTGTTAGTGCTTGTTTGTGGCATTCAACAGTTATATTAATAAGTATGAGTTGATTCGGCAGTATAAGTGGAATATGACCTGTTCAAAAGGAGTATTCACAGGTGGTCATGGAGGGAATAAATGACTATCTATTACATAACTAAACTCTGCGGGTATTGCGTTTCTGCTGAATTAACAAGCAAGACGCAACTTTATGACTACGAGTCCTGGAATTCAGTAGTCTCATAACAAGTATTGAATATTTTTATCTGTTACTAATCAAAATAACCGATATTGCATTGCGAAAGGCTTTACCACACAGAATTCGCTTGGCACAATGCGCAGCCCTAAAGCTGCATGAACATCTAAACTAAACTACGCGGGATAATTCAATGAACTCAAAGATCGCTCTAATCACTACTATATTCATGGCGCAGGCCACCTTTAGCGGCCTGACAATGGCTGAGGAAAAGGTCAATAACTATGTCGGGGCTGCATCCGGCGGTGTAGTTACCACGGGATCTGGTGACTGTCTGCGCACCAACTACATGGACACAACAGAAAAGAAAGTAGAGTGCGGTTATCCTGCACCCAAGCCCCCGGTTACGACCAAGGTTGAAATCGTGACCACACCAAGTGCCGTATCCGTATCGACCAAGGTCATGGAAAAAGTGACACTGTCCGGACAGATGTTATTCGCTTTTGACAGCGCTGAGCTGACTGAAGATGCCAAGACAATCATTGACGAGCGTATTGAGCGTATCAAGGGCCGCGTAAAACTGACCTCAATCATGAAAGTCGAAGGTCATACCGATAGCACCGGGCCGGAAGACTACAACCAGAAACTATCTCAAAGACGTGCGCAGGCTGTCGCTGACTACATTGCAAAGAACAGTGTGCGCGTTAGAGCAGATGACATCCAGGTGATCGGCAAAGGCGAGTCCGAGCCGGTTGAATCAAATGACACCAAAGAAGGGCGTACACTTAACCGTCGCGTTGTCATATTCGCTGAAGGTGTTGTTGACGCCGCTGCAAAATAAGTAAAACTGTAACACTGGATAGCCACGTTTCCCGTCGGGAGCGTGGCTATTTTTTTGCCTCGTGAATACTCAGGATAGCCCACCAAAGTTGGACAAGCTGTCTACATGGGCTCCAGGCTCGTTGAGACAATCGGGATTTCGCTGATCGAACTATGCAGAGCGGGTTGTGGAAGGCCTGGGTCTGCTTTCTGAGACTTAACCAAGCCCGGGTACTGGTTCCCACTCGGTAAAGAACCGCCTGGATTCTGTGAAATCTACAAACTGTTGCTGATAAGCTTCCATCTCAGCACGCAGGGCATCAGCTTCGGCATTATTAAGATTTTGCAGGTCTGCTGCGCTTTCCAGCCAGAATTCAATGATACCGTCGAAAGGTTCTTCCGCGCCCCGCTCCTGCATCAGGCTGTTATTCAATTCAATATTGAATGTCAGGTTTCTGATGACGCTGACCGGGCCCAACATTTGAGTCATACGATCCATCAGCTCAGTAAATTCCTGGCTGTTCCAGTACTCACGGAACTCGGCGATGGTGAGTTCAGGACGTTTTTTCATGCAGTGAATGAAACGGATCATAAACAACCCCTGGTTATCGTAAGTGAACTGGATGACAAAGCATATTATAGAACAACGGCCTCGGGTGTCATTCTATAGTTTCGGCGTCACTGATTTTTGCTTCGATACTGACCTGGTTAAGCCAGCCCAGGAATAACTCGTAACCGAGTGACAGAATGATCGCACCAATGAACAAACCGATTATTCCCCATGCCAGCATGCCGCCAATGGCGCCCAGCAAAATAACCAGCATCGGGGTTTCCATGCCACGTCCAAGAAATATTGGCTTCAAAAAACCATCACTGGCACTGACAATCAGGCTGTAAATAAGAAAAACCGTTGCAGGTGTTGTGTCAGCAACCGAGAACACATAAATGGCTACTGGCCCCAGTACCAGCAATGGCGGTAATTGTGCTACCGCCAACACCAGGATGAATATGGTCCATAGACCCCAGGCTGGGACGTCGATGAGGAACATACCCAACCCGCCGAGTATTGCCTGGATAAGCGCCACGCCCAGTACGCCCTGGGCCACGCTACGGATGGTCTGGGTAGTCAGCCTGGCATAGGCATGACCCTTGCTGTCCCCGGCAATGCGTGAAAAGAACCTGATACTGAATCCACTTGCCGAAACTGCATATACCAGCAGTACACCCGAGATAATCACGGAAAGCGCAAATTGCAGAACACCTATGCCCGCGCCGGCTGCTGCTGATGCCAGAAACTTGACCAGCGTCTTGATCTGCGATGCATGTTGTTCCAGCGCATCGCTCAGGCTCACTGATGCCCGGGTCCATTCCGCATGCACGCGTTTACCAATAAGCGGCCAGTCACGGACCTTGTCCGCAGGCGCCGGGATAGAGAGCTTGCCCTCATCGTAACGATCCTTGATCGTACCTGCGGTTTCGACCAGTGAATCGGCTATCATGAATGCCGGGAGGATCAGGATGGCGAGCGCCATCAATGTATACAGCGTCGCTGCCAGCTTATATTTTCCACCCAGCTTTTCACTCAATATCACGTATATTGGATATATCGCTACCACGATGATGGCCCCCCAGATCACGGGTACAATGAACGGGGACAGGATATTGAAGCACATGAGGAACACGAGCAGCAGTATCCCGAGCTTGATTGAAATATCGACGACCGTGCGGGTTAACTCGAGATTACTACGTTGTGATGGCTCGCTCATGCGGTTCTCCCGATTCCAAGTCAGTTAGTGTGTTATGAATCAGACGTTATTTTAGATGTCTTGATGCCAATCAGGCTTGCAACCAAGACCGCCATGTAAAACACGCCAAATATTGCCTCCATGTATACCAGGAAGCGCGCGACTGGTGCTACCGGGCTGATGTCACCATATCCGAGCGTGGTCAATGTCACGAAGCTATAGTAAGCAACATCGGCAAAATTGTCGTACCAGGGCAACTGCTCGAGGCCGTTGAATGAGCCGGGTATCACCTGCGCAATGAACAGATAGCTCAAGCCCCAGACCAGTCCCATTAGCAGGTAGATACAAATGGCGCCAACGATCTTGTTGAAGTCAATCGGCCCGGTAAACAAAACCTGTCTTGCAGCCTGGTAAGATGCGTACAGGTAGAAGCCGATCAGGATGAGCAAATGCAGATAATCCAGCTCGGCATGCTCCAGCCATAGACCGAGCCCGGCCACCACCAGGATTGCGATCAAAAAGCCTATACTGGTGCTAAACCAGTTACGCGATGAACTGACACTGTTAATACCTGCGGCGACGGTAATTATGGAGGCGGCCTGAACGGTCTGTTGACCCCAACCGACCGGAAACTGGTCAATAAGCGCGGCCACCAGCAACAACAAAACCAGCGCGATGGTCAAGTAAATGAAGTTATTCTCATGGGAAGGCTTTTTCATGTCAGCTGATTATCCAGGTATATATGCGGCTTACTTCTGAGCATTGGCCACGAGCTGATTGATTTCGTCTGCTATCGTTCGACTCAGCCTGCCTACTGCCCTGCTTTGAGCAGCCACAAATGCGGCGTAATCATCTCCGCTAACCGGTTCGATGATGACACTGTGCATGGAGCCATATGCTTTATTATCAGCAACGTTGACGACAAACCAGCGAACATCAAGAATAGCTTTCTGACCAAGATAGCCATCGAACGAGATGATTTCTCCGACTACATGATAACTCGCGCTTAATATTGAATCTGCAGGGTAAACACTGATATTCCCGCTATCCAGCAATGTGCCCAGGTTTGCGCCAAGCGTGCGATGAAAATCGTCTTCAAGTGAGCCGGCCCAACGATGGAACTCATCAAAAACAATGACATTGTCTGCGCTGCGTGTAACAACACTCGGCCTGGAAAGGTAATCCGGGAACGCGAACATTCCCAGGCGAACAGCAGGACCATCCCTGCGAATGATGTTTTCAGTCTGATTGGCTTCCGTCGCAGACAGGGAAAAGAAACTGGAAGGTTTGGTTGTGCCCCCGACACATCCTGACATCAACATCAGTACGCCGCAAAAAAACAGCAATCGGATGTAACTCATCATAGTTTATCTCCCGCCCTGTTTGCCCTGAATCAAGGCTTCCGGATGGCGTTCCAGGTAATCTGCCATTGACTTGATGGAACGAGAGGCATTCTTCAATTCTCTCAACATTGCATCCAGCTGCGGCGTGATCACGGTATTCAGGCCCCTGGCCAGCTTGTGCGTCTCCTTGAGTGTTTCATCAAGTGAACGAAGAGCGTCTTCTATCTGGTTACTCTCCAGCAACTCACGCGAGCGTTTTACCGCGCCACCCAGGTCTTTGCCAATTTGCTCTAATGGCATGGCTGCTATTTTATTCAGGATTGTGGTCACACCACTGGTAATGGCATCCAGTGCAGTTGGTATGGTCGGCAATACGATGACACCGTTCTCAATAGCTACGGATGCGGGCGGGGCATCTTCATAGATATCAAAATCGACGAAGATTGCGCCGGTAATCAGGCTGCCCGTCTTGAGCTGGGCGCGCACTCCATTATCGACAAGCCGTTTCATTGCAGCAACCTGGTCTGCATTAATAGCTTCAAACTGACCTTCTTTCAGAATTTCAAAATGGCCTTTTTCCACTTCGGCCATGACCGGTATTTTTATGGAAAAATCAGAGGCATCGATCTGTAGATGCAGACTGGTTACTTCGCCAATTTTGATTCCTCTGAATTCTACCGGGGCACCAACCTTAAGCCCACGGACTGAGCCGTTGAAATAAAACAATACCGGGTATTTCTCACGCACAGGCTCAAAGGCCGTTTCCTGATCCTGATACAGGGTGAATTCATGCTTCTTTGGCGCGAGTTCACCAGCACCAAGGTAAGCAGGCGTGCTGAATGAAACACCCCCTGCCACGATTGAGACAATGGATTCAGTATCTACCTTGAGGCCGTCTGCCCCAAGACTGAGGTTAACACCGCTGGATTGCCAGAAACGTGTGTTCAAGTTGACGTACTTGTCATATGGCTTGTCTATAAATATTTTCGCAACGACTTTGGTTCCGTCATCGTTCATTTTGTAGGAAACAACCTGGCCGGCGTCCATCCCCCGGTAAGTAACCGGTGACCCTACATTCAGTGAATGTCTTCGATCTGATAACAAAACGTAATAACTACCTTCATTTTCATCGACGATGAAAGGTGGCTCATCAAGTCCGATAAACTCTTTTTTGGATTTGCCCCCTTTCGCGGGATCAATGCCGATAAACACACCGGAAAGCAATGTCTGCAAACCGCGAACTTCCCCCGCCGTCACCCTCGGAGACTCAATCCAGAAGCGTGTACCTTCAACCAGCATACTTTCAGATTCCTTCGTCAACCTGACCTTGATGACCGCCCCCTCAAAGTCATCAGAAAGGACGACCGACTCAACCACACCAATTTCCACATCGCGTATGCGTACCTTGGTTTTATTTGCCACGACACCGGAGGCAGCCTTGAAGTACAGGGTCACAAGCGGCCCTTTGTCCAGGTATGCTTGTATAGTCAGCCATGCACCAATCACAAGCGCAACCAGCGGGATAATCCAGAATACAGAGATACCGCTGCGCTGGCTGACTTCTACACCAGAAAAATCTTCTTCAGGCATATTCTGCTGTAACTCCGTTATTTTTGCGGTCCAGGTTATCCCAGATCAGGTTCGGGTCAAAAGCCATGGCGGCAAACATGGTCAGTATAACCACTGCACAGAAAAATATGGCGCCAGCGCCTGCTGCGATACTGGCCAGGTTTCCCATCTGCACCAGGGCAACCATGATGGTGACGACGTAAATATCAACCATCGACCATTTGCCGACCAACTCCGCCAGCCGGTACATTTTTGCACGCTCCCTTGGCCGCCAGCGACTTCGCATTTGCACCGATACCAGTAAAAAAATCAGGATAGCGATTTTCAACAGTGGCACCAGTACGCTCGCGACAAATACGATCAGCGCCAAGTGCCATGATCCGTGATTGATCAAATAAATAATGCCACTGAGAATTGTGTCCGTCTGTGTGGTTCCCAGTGAACTGGTCTCCATGATAGGCAGAAAATTTGCCGGCAGATAACAGGCAAATGCGGCAATCACCAGTGCCCAGGTACGCTGGATACTGTCTGGCTTGCGCTTATGCAGATGACTTTCACAGCGCGGACATTGCATATTTTCCCTGATTGTTGGGACAAGCGGGACAGTCAGATGGCAAGTGTGACATTCAATCAGGTCACGTGATCCGGATACTGCTGCTCTCAGCTTTGGAGATCTAACCATAGACCAGACACGTTCGGTATCAAATGCGGATTGCGCACCGGCCAGCATGAATATGAGCACAATAAAAGCGATCAGCGCAGGACCCAGCACAATCGTACCCAGGTCCGCCAGCTTCACGGTGGAAACCATGATCCCCAGCATGAATACATCCATCATGCCCCACTGCCCGGTGACAACAATTGTTTTCAGCACAGCCGGTATTTCACGAGGCTTTCGACCCAGGTTGATCGGAATCAACAGGTATAGCAACGTCAGGATTTGGAGTGCTGGCGCAATAATCGTGGTAAAGATAACAATGAACGACAACAGTATCTCGCCATATTCATACAGCAAAATACTGCCGGTAATCAGCGTAGTATGCCGAATATTCCCGGGCAATCCAAAGCCGAGAAAGGGGAATGTATTAGCAACGACGAACAGAATCAGCGCGGCAAAGGTATAAGCCAGGGATTTATCAAATGACAGGTTACGGTTGCGGTACAGTACGGCACCACAGCGCGTACATTGCGCCTTTGCGCCTCGGGGAACTGGCTGGTAAATATAGCCCTGACCACATTCATCACATAGACCCAGCTGCTGATCAGTAGTATCACCTGAATTAGCAGACACGGGCTATGCCTGTCCCTGGATGCCTGTACTGCATGAATTTCCGCGGGCATCCCCACCCACTGCAAGGCGATTCCGGTATGCAAAGAGCGGAATC
>JBFFRZ010000082.1:0-9879 GCA_041572715.1 Gammaproteobacteria bacterium | reverse complement strand
TGGTTTACCTGTCGCCACAGGGTAAGCCGGTCACGCAGACATTATTGCGCGATCAGCAACAGAACCTGATTCTGTTGAGTGGCCGATATGAGGGTGTCGATGAACGTTTTATCGAGACCTTTGCTGATGAGGAGTGGTCACTGGGTGACCTCGTTCTCAGTGGTGGTGAGATTGCTGCCATGGCGATTGTAGATGCCATGACGAGATTATTGCCCGGTGCCCTGGGGCATGATCAGTCGGCAGAGCAGGATTCATTCATGAATGGCTTGCTGGACTGTCAGCACTACACCAGGCCGGAAGACTGGCAGGGAAAGAAAGTACCGGATGTCCTCCTTGGCGGACATCATGCAAAGATTGACCGCTGGCGACTCAAGCAGTCGCTGGGCAGAACATGGCAACGTCGGCCGGACCTGCTGGAAACCAGGGGGTTAAATGACGAGGAACGTAAACTCCTGAATGAGTTTATCGATGAGCAGATTTGAAAGATGGAATATAGGTTACGACCATGAGTAACATAATTGCAGAGCTTGAAGCAGAACAAATGAAGTCCGATATACCGGCCTTTGGTCCCGGTGATACCGTAGTGGTGCAGGTGCGTGTGAAGGAAGGCGAACGTGAGCGTTTGCAGGCTTACGAAGGCGTTGTCATCGCGAAGAAAAATCGCGGTCTCAATTCATCCTTTACTGTTCGCAAGATGTCGCATGGCGAAGGTGTCGAGCGTGTATTTCAGACACACAGCCCCTCGATTGCAGAAATCAAGGTGAAGCGTCGCGGCGACGTGCGTCGTGCCAAGCTTTACTACCTGCGTGACCGTACCGGCAAGGCCGCGCGTATCAAGGAAAAGCTTGCTAATAAAAAGTAAGCCTTGATTGGTGGAATGTCTGCCATTAACTGTTTTACAAGCGGGCATCATGCCCGCTTTTTGTTGGTGCTGATCCATCAGTCGTGAGTTTCTCAGCGGTTATCGATGCACCGCCAGGACGCCTGGCAATTACAACGGATGCCAACAATCTGCTTGCCATTGACTATGTAGACAAACGTACAGCACTGCAGCAACCCGGCGACGACCTGGCGCGTAGCGTTGTTGAGCAGCTGCAGCGTTATTTTGACGATCCGGGTTACGCCTTTCATTTGCCATTAAAGATGGCTGGAACGCCCCATCAGATGAAGGTCTGGCAGCATTTGCAGCGTATTAAACCCGGTAAAACAGTGACATATGGAGAGTTGGCCTTGCGTATCGATAGCGGTGCACGGGCAGTTGGCAACAGCTGCCGTCGAAATCCGCTCCCCATCATAGTTCCCTGTCATCGAGTAGTCTCAGCACATGGCATTGGAGGTTACGGCGGTCATGTCTCAGGCAAGGTGCTGGACCGTAAATCCTGGCTGCTTCGACATGAGCAGGTGACAATTTAGCGGGCTTGAAAATCAGCCGCACAGTCCCATATCCACAGATTACAAAGTACGACTATCCAGAGGTAAACAATGAACGCATCTGTTGAAAAGCAAACACACAAATTCCAGACCGAGGTCACACAGCTACTCAAGCTGATGATTCATTCGCTCTATTCCAACCAGGAAATTTTTCTTCGAGAGTTGATTTCCAATGCTTCCGACGCCTGTGACAAGCTGAGGTTCAAGGCGCTGTCCAATGACTCCATGCTGGAAGATGACCCTGACCTGAAAGTCAGGCTCGCGTTCAACAAAAAGAAAAAGACAATCACCATCACCGATAATGGTATTGGCATGAATGCCGAGGAAATAATTGAACATCTGGGCACCATAGCCAAATCAGGCACCAGGGAATTTTTCCAGAGCCTAACGGGTGATCAGGCTAAAGATTCGCAGATGATCGGCCAGTTTGGAGTGGGTTTTTATTCTTCATTCATTGTTGCTGACAAGGTGACGGTAGTCAGTCGTGCTGCCGGTGAATCTCCTGACCAGGCGGTGATCTGGGAATCTGACGGCGAAGGCAGTTATACCCTCGAAGGGACAACGAAGGATACTCGCGGAACCGAAATAACCCTGCATCTAAACAAGGAAGCCGCCAAGGAATTTCTTGAAGAATATCGGATTCGCAACATCGTTCGCACCTATTCCGATCATATTGGCTTCCCGATTGAAATGCAGGCAACAGAGGGAGACAACAAGGGTGAATGGGAGCCGGTCAATAAGGCCTCCGCGCTTTGGACG
Source organism: Gammaproteobacteria bacterium (assembly GCA_041572715.1). Taxonomy (GTDB): domain Bacteria; phylum Pseudomonadota; class Gammaproteobacteria; order JAJDYQ01; family JAJDYQ01; genus JAJDYQ01. Next base: position 7,689 of record JBFFRZ010000082.1, on the reverse strand, counting down.
CTGCAGAAGAAAGACATCAGTGATGAGGAATACAAGGAATTCTACAAGCATGTCGCACATGATTTTGAGGATCCGCAGGAATGGATACATAACCATGTAGAAGGCAAGCAGTCCTATATCAGCCTGTTTTATATCCCCAAGCGCGCGCCGTTTGACCTGATGGAACGTGACAAGCGTCATGGCATCAAGTTATACGTTAAACGCGTATTTATCATGGATGATGCAGAAAATCTTATGCCATCCTGGTTGCGTTTTGTTCGAGGCCTGGTTGATTCGGATGACCTGCCGCTGAATGTTTCCCGTGAAATACTGCAAAGTAACAAGCTGATTGACACCATCCGCAATGCCTCTGTAAAAAAGGTGCTTTCCATGCTGGAGAAGATGGCGAATAAAAAGCCGGAGCAGTATGCGATATTCTGGAAAGAGTTCGGTCATGTGCTCAAGGAAGGACCGGTAGAGGACTTTGCCAACCGCGATCGCATCCTGAAACTGCTGAGATTCAGTTCCACGCATGAGGGAACTGCCGAACCCACAGTTTCTCTGGAAGACTACATTGGTCGTATGAAAGACAAGCAGGACAAGATCTATTACATCACTGCTGAAAACTTTGGTGCAGCCAAGAGCAGCCCACATCTTGGCATTTTCCGCCAAAAAGGCATTGAAGTGTTGCTGATGCATGAACGTGTTGATGAGTGGATGATGTCCCAGGTCAGCGAGTTTGACGGCACCTCCTTCCAATCCATCACCAGTAGTGAACTGGACCTGGGTGAACTGGCAGACGAGGAAGAAAAGCAGGCACAGGAAAAGGTTGCCGAAGAAAACAAGGGCCTGGTTGAAAGAATGACAGCCGTGCTGGAAGACGATGTGAACGAGGTAAGGGTCTCCAGCCGGTTGACCGATGCGCCTTCCTGTGTCGTTCAGGGCGCTTATGACATGAGTATGCATATGCAAAAGATCCTGAAAACAGCGGGACATTCAGCACCGGGCAGTAAACCCATACTGGAAATCAATCCGGATCATGCGCTGGTGAAACGCCTGAATGAAGAGAAAGACGATGAGCAGTTTGCTGACTGGACACGTATTCTGTTCGAGCAGGCAGTACTTGCAGAAGGCGGTGAACTTGAGGACCCTTATGCCTTTGTTTCCCGTTTGAACAAGATGTTGGCCGAATTGAGCGGTGCTGGCGAATCCGGCCGGATTATCACCGAATAGACGTCAGGCTAAACGATTCAGTATAGGAATCAAAGACTGTTGCTGAGCAAAGATGAATTTACATGTTCGTTCATTATTTTGCCTCATCGTCGCATGAGATATTCTTTACGAGCTGTTTTGTAAGTTGGAAACAGTAAGAATCGATAAGTGGCTTTGGGCAGCGCGTTTTTTTAAAACGCGCTCGCTCGCCTCTAAAGCTGTGACGGGTGGCAAGGTCCACCTGAACAATGAGCGCATTAAACCATCGAAAGCCCTGAGTGTGGGGGACCGACTGCAGATTCGCAGACTGGATGATTTGTTCGATGTGCAGGTGTTATTGCTGAGCGATAAAAGAGGCCCGGCAAAAGTCGCGCAGACACTTTATGAGGAAACTGCGGAAAGTATTGCAGCAAGGGAGCAAATGCAGCAGGAAAGACGCTTGCTGCCCCGGTCCAGCCCTGCACCGCAAGGACGACCGGACAAGCGTGCCAGACGCCTGATTCACCGGTTCAAGCAGTCGGCACAGGACTGAAAGCCGGCGATTCAGGTTTCATGCTTGATCCAGGGATGGGGTCTTGTTTTCGCTTTTACTCTCGCGAATTTCGCCATATTTGATGCGTGCACTGAAAATCAGGAAGATCAGAATATTGGTCACCGCAACAATCAGTATGATGCCGCCAGCTTCCTTCCATAGTCTGTTGATATAGTTCTGCTCATATGACGGATCTTGCAAATCAACCATAACCCAGTCGGTGCCAGGAATGTTCTCGGAAGTCTTGATGGAAAGTAATTCGTCCCTGGTCAATCTGCCTGAACGAGCCATCAAATCCCTGGTGCCTGCAGCACTGATCTCAATGAGTGCATTGTCATGCAATTTTGTGAGCAGCAGTTTATGTCCCGGAATCTCTCTTGATTTAAGAATGTCCTTGATCGGGTCTGGCTTGAAGCTGACCAGGAATATACTGCGGGCAGGGTGAGGCAGGCCATCCTGTACTGCCGCCATGATATCGTAGTGATAGCGGTCGGCCTGCGGATGAATGAATATTACGTTTTGCGCGCTATTTGAATCATGCAGTCGTTTGACTTCGGTTGAGAAGTTTATGATATCCCTCTGACAGACGTCGCCGATATTGCCATCAAAATCGTCCAGCACAGGCAGGCCAGCAGCGTTGGTGATCGTGAATGAGTCTATGTTTGGAAAGCGTTCCTTCAAGCGCGTGTTGATGATCTGTCGCGTATTGTCGTCATTCGGGTAACGGGAAAGCTGCGTGATCATATGACGGTATTCATCATTGAACAGGCGCACATGCCGAATCTGTTCCTCCAGGCGATAGCTTATATCTCTCGCGGCGCCTTCAACCATGGCGCGCTGAATCTCAAGTTGATGATCTATGAATTCCTGTTCACGCTGCTGCGTATACATGATGAGGACCACTGATGTCAGCAATAGTGACAGTGCGATGACAATGAATAGGTGAAGTCTGGTAACCATGAATCAACTCTTTAAAATTTCTGGCTGATGTAACCCGCCCGTTTTTTAACCATGCCGAGGTACATGTCACCGAACTCAGGGACGACGGAATTTTTCACACTATCCATGTCGAGCAATCGTTCCCCATATTGCTTCAGTTTTGGGTGGCGATCGATACCACAAAGATCACATCCGGGTTTCAGCAGAGCCATGCGCATCAGTATTCCTGCGAAGTAAGCGTCAATCAAACTGAGTTTCTCGCCGTAAAAAAATGTTGCGTCAGCTTTCATTGCCTCGAGCCTGTCCAGCTTGTCGTGGATATCGTACTCGATATCTTCCATTGCGGACTCGGTTTCCGCTCCGATCAGGTTGAACATGTCTCCAAGGAGCGATGCGCAGAATTGCGCCCATGCCCTCTGTAATGCACGTTCCAGGGGGTCTTCAGGCAGTATCCCGCATTCATAGGCATCGTTTACGAACTCATTGATAACGGCTGATTCGAAAATGACATGTTCATCATTTACCTTGAGTATAGGGACCTGACCAGTCGGAGAAACATCTTCAAACCAGGGGGGCGGGTCATTGATATCAATATAGGTGATCTTGTAATCCACGTTGTGTTGCAGCAAAGTGATGACCGTAGACTGCACAAAAGGGCATAATTTAAAGCTGATCAGTTCAAGTTCCATGAAGAAAAAGATCCATTTGTTCCTGTATTCAAGGGGCGCATAGCATAGGTCGAATACCATTTATGAGCAATGTGCAGATTCCACAACAGCTATCCGATTGGCGGGCGGCACTCATTTCACGACAGCTGGATCCAGATCGCCGCCTGTTATGGGTCGATACCCGCGCACAGTGTTTGCTGGTATGTGAAGGACAGCAAGTGATCGCGAACTACCCGGTTTCAACGGCGCACAACGGAACCGGTTGCCAGCAGGATTCTTTCAAAACCCCTACCGGGCTGCACCAGATCAGTGCAAAGGTAGGCGCCGACCAGCCCCCGGGTATGATTTTCAGGGGGCGGATACCTACAGGTGAAATCGCCGAGTTAGAGCTTGCCAATGTAGAGACGGGCATGGATTTGATCACCAGTCGAATTCTATGGCTCGACGGCCTTGAGTCAGGCGTGAACCGGGGAGAGGGAATAGATACCCATGACCGCCATATCTATATCCATGGTACCAATGAGGAAGGCCGTATCGGCCAGGCTGTATCGCATGGATGTATTCGCATGAACAACCAGGATGTGATCGAGCTCTTTGAGCAGGTAGACAAAGGCACTCTGGTCATTATTAATTAACCAGCAGGAGCTACGCGGGGTAGCGGCTATTAGGCTATTAGATATATCCTGAAGGGCCTACATTTTCCGCAGATCGATAAAGCTACCGCTGGGATAGCGCGACAGCTGATCAAAGGCTTTTGCAATCAGTTCGCCAGCCGCCTCTGGTTCAGGCATGGCTTCGGTGCCAAAGGCGTTCTTCAGGGCATTGATCGAAGGAAATTTACTGGCGTCAATTTCGTTGCAAAGCGTGTCCTGCATACCGGTATGTACCAGCCCTGGCGCAAATGCCGTCATGTGTGTGCCGGAAAACTCGTGTGCATACAGCATGGTCAACATATTCAGCGTGGCTTTGGACAGAGCATATCCATTCCAGCCCCTGTTACCGTTGACCGCCGCACCGGAGGAAATTAACACAATCTGGCTGACCGGGAACGTTTGCGCGTGTAGCCAGTCCAGGATGATCTTGTTTGCCCACACATTAATATCGAAGGTGTTCCGGATATTTGCCAGTGGCGTTTCATGCAGGTTGCCGATGTCGCCCAGTACACCGGCATTAAGAATCACCAGGTCCAGTTGCTGCAGCTGGCCCAGGAACTGGTCAAGCTGGCCTGGTATGTGTTCCAGGTTTGCCAGGTCACATTGGTGGTCGAATAATTTCCCCTCCAGGCCCTGGCATCCACTGCGACTGCAGCCGTAAACGGTTTCCCCGCGTTGCAGGTACGCACGGGTCAGTCCATATCCCAGGCCAGAGCTGTTGCCAGTAATGAAAACGGTGCGATTCATAGAATTTACCTTATCAGGACGGATAATTAATCTGGGTTATACAACAATAAATATATGGATTATTGTTTGAAGGCAGAATCTGTTACTTTTAAAAACAATAATACTTAGACTTAAATTCAAGTCATCCGGAAAATCGTATGACTTACAGAAAATCATGAGTTAACAATGCCGGCTCAATATCTCCAATTCCTGGCTTTACTGGCTGTGCTCGCGGCCATATTGTTACTGCTGCAATGGGTGATGAATCGTCAGGCCAGGCGCAGTGAGGGTCGTGATGTACCGGATACCACGCAGGTGGATGGAGATGTGAAGGGCCCGTTGCGGGTCTATTATTTTTATTCGCATACCTGCGGCCCGTGCAAATCAATGGAGTCACTGACCCGGAAGGTGTGCGAGGAAAACGATAACCTGATCAAGGTCGATATTGCGCAGCACTCACAACTGGCGCGGGAGTTCGGTATCGCTGGCGTGCCCAGTTTCCTGGTCGTCGAGAATGGCGTCATCAAGACGGTGAAGCTTGGCAGGGTTTCGGAATCCTGGCTGAGAAAATCCTGCAGGCACGGCTGATCGCAAACCCGCTTATGGCCTGATTAGCCAGCAAACTGCTAAGCAAGTATACTGCGCGCAATTCAATAAAGGAGCACACTGTGGCAGCAATCGATTTAACCAAGGATAATTTTCAAAGCGCGATTGACGATAATGACATCGTAATCGTGGATTTCTGGGCTACCTGGTGTGGGCCGTGCAAGCAATTTGCGCCCGTATTCGAGGCCGCTTCCGAGTTACATCCTGATATTGTTTTTGGCAAAGTAAATACCGAAGAACAGCAGGAACTCTCAGGAGAATTCCAGATCCGCTCAATCCCGACCCTGATGATTTTCCGTGAGCAAATCGGCGTGTTTATGCAGCCCGGCGCATTACCCCCACAGGCGCTGGAGGAAATAATTGGCAAGGTACGTGAACTGGACATGGATTATGTTCGTGCCGAAGTGGCAAAGCAGTCAGCTGGTAACAGCTAACCCGGAATACCCACATGCACCCAGATGATGAAACCCTGGTCGACGGTTTCATCGACCGCCTCTGGATGGAGCGCGGGCTCAGTAAAAATACCCTGGTATCCTATCGATCCGACATTGCCGGTTTTGCGCGATGGCTGCGCAGTCATGGCAGTAACCTGGTGCAGGCCCAACGGGCCCACCTGCAGTCTTACCTGGCAGAGCGGGTTGCGCGCAGTGCCAGACCCCGTTCCACCGCAAGGCTGTTATCCAGCCTCAAGCGCCTGTTTCGCTTCATGTGCAGGGAAGGGGTGCGTGCAGATGACCCATCGGCCCTGATCGAGGCCCCCAAGCTGGGCCGCAGCCTGCCAAAATCGCTCAGTGAATCTGAAATTGAATCGCTGCTGACGGCGCCGGATACCAGCACCACCCTGGGCATTCGCGATCAGGCTATGCTGGAATTGATGTATGCCTCGGGTCTGAGGGTCTCTGAAATGGTTACCCTGACGCTGGATCAGATCAACATGCAACGTGGCCTGTTGCGCCTGATCGGTAAGGGCGACAAGGAACGCCTGGTACCCATGGGCGAGTCGGCGCAGGACTGGCTGCAACAATACCTGGAGCAGGCCCGCCCGGAGTTGCTGAAGGGGCGGTCAGATCAGGCGGTTTTCGTGACCACTCGTGGTGGTGCCATGACCCGGCAGGCGTTCTGGTACATGATCAAGCGATACGCCAAACCCATCGGCATCAGTGAACGCTTGTCTCCACATACCCTCAGACATTCTTTTGCAACGCATTTACTGAACCACGGGGCGGATTTGAGGGTCGTGCAGATGCTGTTGGGGCACAGTGACTTATCCACCACACAAATATATACTCACGTCGCGCGCGAACGCTTGAAACAGCTGCACGCTACGCATCATCCGAGAGGATGATAAACAAGGAATTATTTTGCTTATTGTTGGTCTAACGGCCACAACATCACATTCAGGTCCCATTATGAAGTTCAATAGATCAATCAGGTTATTTTGTCTTGCCGGCATGCTGGCATTCGGTTCTGCGCAAGCAGGTGAAATCCCGGATCAGGTCAAGCAGCTAATAGTCGGCCTTGGTATCCCTCTGGAAAATGTACGCGAAACGCCTGCATCTGGGTTGTATGAGTTGCAGGCCGGAACACAGATTTTTTACCTGACAGAGGACGGCAAATATCTCCTCACAGGCAATATGTTGAACATGGAGACCCGTGAGAACCTCACCGATACCCGTATGAAGGGAATTCGGCTGGAAGCGATCGGTAGCATTCCGAATGATCAGCTAATTTCCTATAACGCGAAACAGCAGAAGCACCGGATCACGGTATTCACCGATATCGACTGTGCCTATTGCAGAAAGCTGCATTCCGAAATGGAAGCCTATAACAAGCAGGGAATTTCTATTAATTACCTGTTCTTTCCCAGAACCGGCCCGGGCTCTCCATCCTATGACAAGGCCATTTCGGTGTGGTGCAACAAGGATCGCAATACGGCAATGACCGACGCCAAGGCGGGTAAGAATCTGCCAGCAGCAAAATGCGCGAACCCGGTTGCACAACATTACCAGCTGGGCACAGAACTAGGAGTAACCGGAACGCCTTACATTGTTACGGAGCAGGGTGACCTTTTACCGGGATATGTTCCACCGGTCGCTCTGAAGCAGGAACTGGATAAGGCGGCCGTGGCTTCAGCAGCGATGAAGAAGGCGTTATCGAAGCGATAAGTGGCGGTCAGTGCAGCAGATTGAACATCTGTCGCCGATATTTGCCGGTTAGCTCGGTTTCCCCGGGAATCATATCGAAGATGGCCAGAATGCTCTTTCTGGCGGTGTCTTCCTGCCAGCCGCGATCTTTTTTCATGATCTCGAGTAATTCCTGTAGCGCGGCTTCGTAGTTACCTTCAAGTACGCGCCAGGCAGCCAACTGGTGCCGT